>JAJQAF010000122.1 GCA_021203945.1 Campylobacter sp. | reverse complement strand
AATCAGAGTCTTTTAGTCCCGTAGCTCTTAAAAGCGAGCGGTGCGGAGCGCGCGTATAGCCTTTTTTGATTAGATCGCTTCTCATAATTGCCCTTTAAATTTAGATTGAATTATTAATTTTAGCAAAATAACAAAAATCAAAGTTGAATTTTGCTTTTTAAATTCAAAAGTCTTTTGCCGCGGCGTCAAACCGGCTTTAATCCTAATAACGCCGGATATGATTAAAAATAAAAAGACGTATTGTTTTAAGCTTAGCCTGTCGCCGTTAAAAATACGCCCACCAAGACCGCTCCGATAGCTCCGATCCCATCCATATCGCATTCAAAGCCTTTCATTGCATGGCTTTTAAGCCCTAGTGAGATAGCGAAATTTATGGCTAAAAGCAACACTGCGGCGACCTTTTTCACAGGCGTTTTTACACATGTATTGTAACAAAACAATAAAAATTAAATTTTAATATAATTTTTAAATTTAAGTCAAATGCCGCTATAATTATCGTTTAAATTTTAAAAAGGATTTTTATGCTAACCAATCCCGTTGTTGTCAGCATTCTTGTTATGACTGCGCTTTGTCTGTTTAAATTTAACATCTTGCTTTCCATTTTGGTTTCCGCGCTAATCGCAGGCGTGATGTATAAGCACGGATTTTCAGGCTTTGAGTCCGGAATTTTAGAAGGCTTTAAGGTATTTTTCGGTTCGCTCGGCGATACGACCGCTACGCTGATAAAGGGCATGCAGGGCAACCTTGAAACATCGCTTAGTTATATCTTGCTGGGTGCGCTTGCGGCGGTGATTGCCAATACGAATTTAACGGCGATTTTGATAAATAAAATAAGCAAAACCTTAAGCGACACTCGCACGTATTTTGCCTTGATAATAGCGGCAATAGCGTGCTTTTCACAAAATTTAATCCCCGTTCATATCGCGTTTATTCCTATTCTTATCCCTCCGCTCTTATCGCTGATGAATAGGCTAAACATCGACAGACGCGCAATCGCAACGGCTTTGACATTCGGCTTGGAAGCTCCTTACGTGAGCCTTAGCGTGGGATTTGGTCTGATTTTTCACGGAATTATCAAAAAGGAGCTTGCAAACAACGGCGTAAATGTTGAAATTTCAGATATCGGAAGCGTTATGTGGATAGGCGGCGCGTCCATGTTCATAGGTTTGTTGCTTGCCGTTTTCGTATTTTACGCAAAACCGCGCAAATACAAAGATGATGTCGTAGCCGCGACATTTTCGGGCGAAAATTTAACGATGAGCAAAAAAGAGTGGGCGGTGCTAGGCGGTGCGATCGTTGCATTTAGCGTGCAACTTTACACCGAATCTATGCCGCTTGGGGCGTTGCTCGGGCTTTTAACGATGATAATTTTCGGCGGAATCGAATATAAAAAAGTTGATAAGATGATGGATAACGGACTTGCGATGATGGGATTTATTGCTTTTATTATGCTTGTTGCGGCGGGTTACGGCTCGGTTTTGCGCGAGAGCGGCGGGATTGAAGAGCTTGTGAGCTTTGCAAGCACTATCGCGGGCGGCAAACTCGGAGGCGCGTTTTTAATGCTGATTATCGGACTGCTCGTAACTATGGGTATCGGCACGAGTTTCGGCACGATCCCGATAATCGCGGCTATCTACGTTCCGCTTTCGCTTTCGCTCGGATTTTCGCCCGCAGCGATTATACTTCTTGTCGGTATCGCAGCGGCGCTTGGAGACGCGGGAAGCCCCGCCAGCGACAGCACGCTTGGACCTACGTCGGGATTAAACGCCGACGGACAGCACAATCACATCTACGATACGTGCGTGCCGACGTTTTTATTTTTTAATATTCCGCTTATGATAGGCGGCATTATAGGCGCGATGATTTTATAAGGTTTTTGCAGACGGACAATGCTATCCGTTTGCAAAACCCGATCCTTGTGTTTAGCCGTGTCATTCGCAGCGCTTACCGACGAAAATTCTACCGCTCCGATATATCGCCCTCATATCCGCCGTCGCTCCGTCAAAATTTAACCCTCACATCGCACGCTACCAAACGCAAATTTATAACCAAACCGCCAATTTTCCTGCCGTTTTAGCCAAGTCGTTAAAATTTTAGCTTGCCGCTTAGCATATAGCACGAACGCTTACCTAAATTTCGCCGTATCGTTTGTCGTCGTAATACACGCTTAAAATTAAACGCTATAAAGCTCGCACGAACGAACGCCTATGTAAAAACGCTAAATTTTAAAGCCCGTGCGAATGCGACCGAATGCGACGTTGCTAAAACGCTATATAAATAACTCCCGCCGTTAAATTTCGTATGGTTTCTTATGATTTAAACGTTCTTTTTAATTCTGAAATTTAGCCTATAAATTTTGGAAAGTCTTTTGCTTATATTTATACAATAAATTTAAAACACAAAAAGGATAAACCGATGATGAGATCACTTTGGTCCGGCGTTTCGGGCTTACAAGCCCATCAGATAGCCATGGACGTAGAAGGTAACAATATCGCCAACGTAAATACTTACGGTTATAAATACAACAGAGCGAACTTTGCGGATATATTGAGTCAAACTCCGCGTGTAGCCACAGCACCTCAGGGTGAGTTAGGCGGTCAAAACGCCATGCAAATAGGTCTTGGAACGACGATAAATTCAACGACTAGGATATTTTCTCAAGGCACGCTTACTTCAACCGATAAACAAACCGATTTGGCTCTTCAAGGAAACGGCTTTTTCATCGTTAGTCCTGACGGCGGCACTACGAGATACTATACTAGAAACGGCGACTTTGTGCGCGATAAAGCGGGAAATTTCGTAAATAATAGCGGATATATCGTGCAAGGCTGGACAAGAGACGACGAGACCGGAACTATCGATTCGACTGGGCCTATCCAAAATATCGTCATCAAAGAGGGCTTAACCACTCCGGCGCGCGCCACGACAGAAGTTAAAATAAAGGGCAATCTGGACTCAGGCAACACTATCGGCGCTAGGAGCACACCTATTTATTCGTTGGATTCGGTTTCTGGCGGCAGGGATTACAACGATAACGGCGAGCTGGACGGAAACGAAGTTCATAACGAAAACGACGTAAATAATAATGAATTTTATACGAATTCTAAAAACGAGCAAGTTTTAACCGAACGCGGGGTCGATCTTGGAGTAACGTTTGACGAGCTTGGAAACGGACTGGCTTTGAGAAACAATCAAGGCTTATGGGTAAGTTATGCAAATGCAAAATCTACAAAATTTACGGTAGGTAGCGGTGCGACGCAAAATATCGGACAATTTTCGGGAGGGGCTACGCTAAATATAACGTTAAACGGCACGACTATCACAAGCGCGGCAAACGCTATAACCAGCATAAGCGACGTTGCGGCGGCGATAAACGCGCAATACAATAAAACCGGCGTTCAAGCCGAAATTTCGGAAGGTAACAAACTTACTCTGGTTAATAGAAATAACTCCGGCACTACCGATAGCACCAAAAACATTCATCTAACCGTAAATAACGGCGACAATACGGGACTATCCAGTGTGGATATTATCACCGCGTATAAGTATCAATATACGAATTCTCAAACTACGGCGGTTCATACGAATGACGACAAAATAGCGAGAATGGTTACCACTACCGAAGATCTACGTGCAGCTATGCAAGAGGACGCAAGAAATCACGTTGATTACGACGGCGACGGAATAATAGTAAGCGCCAAAACGGACGCAGACGCTCAAGCTCAAGTAGCCGCGGCGGTTGAACAAAGTTATTTAAATAACATTTATAATACTACTTACAACAACACATATGCAACGAGAATAGCCGCGGGAGATACGGCAACTCAAGCGGCGACCGCTGCGGAAACGGCTGCTGCGGCGGCAAAAGCGGATCCGACAAATACGGCTGCTGCAACGGCGGCAGGTACTGCGGCTGCTGCAGGTGTAACGGCGGCAAGCGTATCCGATCTAAATGACGGTCTGACATTTACGGTAAATACGTCGGGTCAGTTCCAAATAGAAAATCCGTCAAACGGGATATTTGATAGAGCCGTTTATATGACGACTACAGGATTAACTACCGAAGCGACTACGGGAACTTCCGCCATAAACGAAAACGTAAGGCTAACGACGGTTATGAAAGCGCTTGATGGTGCTTTAAGTCCCGGTCAAGCCATAAGAAATAGCGGCAAGCTAATGATGTCAAGCCACGGCTCGACCGCTGAAATTTTCGACTCTTTGGGTTCAAAACACACGGTTAGCATAAAATGGGCAAAGACGGGCACTACAAATGACGGTGGAACGGAGTGGAGTATGCTTATACAAGTTCCCGAACCCGCAAAGATAAACTATTCCGGCGAGGGTCCGGATAACGTTATCACCGGCTCTCTTAGATTTAACTCCAACGGCTCGCTGGCTAGCTTTAACCCGGCTACATTTACATTTACCGCCAATAACGGCTCTCAGGCGGGTCAAAACGTATCGCTAAATTTCGGTTTAGGCACTGATTTTAACGGCTTAACTAGCTTTGATAAAGATTCATCGACCGAATCTATATCTCAAGACGGATATACCGGCGGAACGCTAACGGATATAAAAATCGACGAGACGGGAACTCTTATCGGAGCGTTTACGAACGGACAAAGTTTTGGTCTGGCGCAAGTGGCGCTAGCGACCTTTACGAACAACGAAGGCTTGCAATCCGAAGGCGGTAACGTATTTTCTCAGACCGCAAACTCCGGCGAAGCGGTTATAGGTGCGGCTGGAACCGGAGATAAAGGAACCGTCGCGGCGTCGAAGCTTGAAGCCAGCAACGTTGATTTGAGTCGCGCATTGACCGATCTTATCGTTATTCAAAGAGGTTTTCAAGCGAATTCTAAAACAATAACGACTAGCGATGAGATGTTAAACACGCTTTTACAACTTAAACAATAATCTACTTTTATTTTTGGGCGAGCTCGGCTCGCCTTTTATAATTTTAGCCGTTTTGTAGCGATAAAGGCGTTTTTACGGCGACTTTAAAAAATTTTAAACAAAGGCTAACACTCATATTCAACCTACCCAAAACCCATTTTTTTCTATCAATTTGGGTAAATTACCTATGGTTTGAGCGGATAGATATTTTCTCCTTAGGATAAAAGTAAAATTCTCTTTTTTCCCATGAATTTAAGATATTTAAAAACAAGCCAAGCGGTCTTTAAAGCCGGTTTATACGATTTTACCGTTTGCAAACTTGTTTTTCATATATAAATTGTAGATTTTGATAGCTTATTTGTCAAAGTGAAACGAAGTGGTTCTGCTTGTCAGCCACGAGTGAAACGAAGTGGAAAACAGCTTTAAAATTTCTATAAATTTAGATTTTGAAATTCTGAAACAAATTTTAATCGCTTAGGAGCGATTGAGCCTTTTTAAACGCCGAATACAACAATTTAGCTCCGATACAAGACGGCTTTTTAATACCC
>JAJQAF010000075.1 GCA_021203945.1 Campylobacter sp. | reverse complement strand
TACAGTCGCTAAAACTGGCGTGCGGCTCATCGTGTTCAATGTCGGAATGGGAGAGGGCACTATGCAGGGCTGCAAAGAGCACGGCGCACTTCATTGCGTATTTCCGGCGGGTTGCGCCGTCATCGCCGCTACGCAGGTTGAAGCCATAGAAAGCGCAAACTGGAAAGATTTAGGGATGCCTGAGACCCTTTGGAACTGCCGCGTGAAGGAATTCGGACCGCTCATCGTATCTATCGATGCGCACGGAAATAATCTTTTTGAGCAAAACAAGATAGAATTTAACCGCAAAAAAGACGCCGCCGTAGCCGAAATCATAAAGGAAGTCGGGTTTATAAAGTAAATTTTTGGGCTAAATTTAAACAAGCACGAAATGCGAACAATATAACCGATCACGTCCGCTAATTAGCAAATTTAGCCTTAAATTAATTTCTAACGAGCGTAAAATTTACAGATATTAAATCAATTCAAGGCGTTATTTGAAATTTGCGTTAATTTAGATAAGAAGCATTATTTATTCTACTTTGCAGATTATTCAAATTCTATGGATTTTTGCAATGACAAAAATAAACCGATTTTGTTATTTCTCATAGAGTTTAACTACGAACAAAGCGAAGCAAATCTTTTGCAGGTAGCAAATTCGTAAGTTACTTAAAATCATACGGCTTTAGTCTTTCCGCTTTATTTTGTGATAGCATAAAATGGTTAAATTTAGTTCTCTTACCATATGGTTTTTAAAATTTAAACCTTGACGTTTTTTGTAAGTGTAAAATTAGTTTTTCACACAAGACAAAAAGCAAAATTAAACCCGTCTAAATCATAGCATTCTCATAGATCTTGGCTAAATTTAATATTTACCGATTTAACCCTACTTCAACTCTCCCCAGTTTTTGGCGATGTTTAGCGAAGTTTTAAGCGGAACGTTCAGCTTATAAATTTCTTGCATTATGGCTTGCGCCTTGCGTCCGAATTCCGCCGCATATTCGTCTTTTACTTCAAAAATCAGCTCGTCGTGAATTTGCAACAACATTTTTGCGTTTTCATCTAAAATTTCGTGCCATATTTTTACCATAGCCATTTTTATAACGTCGGCGGCTGAGCCTTGAAATATCGTATTTACAGCTTCTCGCTCATACATCGCCGTTTGCATCGGCGTAGCATTTGCAAAATCAAAAAACCGCTTTCTGCCAAGCAGGGTTCGCACAAATCCATCGTTTTTAGCCTGAGTTTTTATGCTCTCTAAAAAGCCTTTGATACTAGGAAATGCCTTAAAATAGCGCTCTATATACTCCTTTGCCTCGCTTTTTGATATGCTTACTTGATTTGCGAGTTTGTTTGAGCCCATTCCGTAAATCAGTCCGAAATTTATACTCTTCGCAACAGCTCTATTTTGTGCGTTACTTTCGCCGAATATGCTAATAGCCGTGCGTGCATGAATGTCTTCATCGTTTTCAAACGCGTTTAATAAGGCGACGTCGCCACTAAAATGCGCCAAAAGCCTAAGCTCAATTTGCGAATAATCAAGCCCCACAAGGCTAAATCCCTCTTTTGCCTCAAAGGTCTCGCGAACTTCGTAGGCTAGGCTTCCGCGCGCAGGGATATTTTGCAAATTCGGATTTTTGCTAGAAAGTCTGCCCGTGCTTGTGCCTGTTTGTAAAAAGCTCGTATAAATGCGGCTTTGAGCGTCTTTTCTAGCTAAGCTTAAAAGCGGCTCGCAATAGGTGCTTTGCAGTTTATAAAGCTCCCTGTAAGCTAAAATTTTCTCTATAACGGCATGAGCGTCCGCTAACTCGCTAAGCACGGCCTCATCGGTGCTGTAACCCGTTTTTGTCTTTTTCTTGACGGGTAGCTTTAAATGCTCAAAAAGCACTTCGCCGAGCTGTTTTATGGAATTTATATTAAAGCTTTCGCCGCTAAGCTCATAAATTTCAGCCGTAAGCCTTTTGATATTCTCATCGTTTTTGGCTAGTAAATTTTGCATTTTGCGCGTATTTAGCTTTATGCCGTTGCCCTCCATATCAACAAGCGTAAGTATAAATGCAAACTCGTGCGTATCGGCAAGTTTTATGAGTTCGGGCTCAAGTAAATTTAAAAAACTTTTATAAAATTTAAGCGTTATCCATGCGTCTTCGGCGGCGTATTTTGCGGCATTTTGTAAATTTACGCCGGCAAAGGTTTCGCCTTTTTTTACGACGTCTTCAAATTTAATCGTATCGTAATCATAAAGCCTTTTTGCAAGCGCGTCCATTCCTACCGCCATCGACGGCTCGCTAAGCCACGCTAAGATCATCGTATCTTTAAAATTTTTCGGCGGATTAAGCCCTAAATTTTGCTTTATGATCTTAAAATCGTATTTTAAATTTTGCCCTACGACGCAACCTTTATAAATTTGTCCAACCGCCCAAACGGCGAAATTTTGGCTTATTTGCGGCTCTACGCCAAGATAGTTGTGAGCGATAGGCACATAATAAGCGTCCGTATCGT
The DNA here is from genome assembly GCA_021203945.1 of Campylobacter sp. GTDB lineage: Bacteria > Campylobacterota > Campylobacteria > Campylobacterales > Campylobacteraceae > Campylobacter_A. The sequence continues at coordinate 2,992 of JAJQAF010000075.1, read as the reverse complement.
TAAAACAAAAGCTAAAGCCAACGAGTTTGGCATTATTTGCATCAACTCCCGTAGTTTCGGTATCAAACGCCACTATGGTTTCATCGGTTATATTTAGCAAAAGCTCCTCTATCTCGTTTTCGTTCGTCAGCAAACGCGCGTTAAATCCAAGCTGAAATTCAGCATCGGTTTGGCTGTTTTGAAGCGATTTTAAAATTCTATTCAAATCGTATTCGCGAAGCAAATCTGCGACTTTTAAAAGCGGATTTTCCTTTGGAAAGACGGCGTTTTCAAAGCTTATCATATCCGGCACATCGTCAAAAAGCGTGGTAAGACGCTTGCTTAAAAAGGCGTTTTGTTTGCCTTCAATCAACATATTTCTTATGCGTTCGTTTGCCACAAGCGCTAAATTTTCATAGATCCCTTCCAAGCTTCCAAACTGCTCAAGCAGCTTTTTTGCACCCTTTGCGCCTATGCCTTTTACGCCCGGAATATTATCGGAGCTATCGCCGGCAAGCGCCAAAAAATCGCGAATTTGAGCGGGCACGACGCCGTATTTTTCCGCACAACTTGCGCTATCGTGATCTATCCTGCTTTGCGGGCTATAAATGCTTACTTTGCCGTCGTCTATGAGCTGATACAAATCTTTATCGTGCGTTACGACACGCGCGAAAATGCCCCGATCTTTGGCTATCTTTACGGCGGTCGCGATAATATCATCAGCCTCATAACCTTCGCGAGAAACGGCGCAAAGCCCCATTTTTTCTATCATTTCTATGCATACGGGAAGCTGTTCTTTTAGCGTGGCGGGCGGCTCTTGGCGATTTGCCTTATAATCCCCCGCAATCTCGTGGCGAAGCGTTTTGCCCTTGCCTTCAAGTGCAAAAATGATGTAATCGCTGTTAAATTCATTCTTTAAATTCATAATAAAATTCGCAAAACCGCTTATCATTCCGCTTGGTTTGCCGTCTTTGTTTTTAAGGTTCGGCATAGCGTAATAAAGCCGAAAGAAAAAGCCGAAAGTGTCAATTATGGTAAGGGTTTTCATTAAATTTTCCTAATAATTTATTTTTAGCTTTGTTTTAAAAACGTGTCGCTTATCAATGCCTTTGCGATAAAACCAAGCATAGCGCCGGCTTGCGGCTCCTGCGAAGTAATATTTTTCAAACGATATATTTAAAAACGTAGCGTTATTTTCATAAATTTTAGCCAAAAACGGATTAAATTCTAATTTTAAGCCGTTTAAATTTGATATAATTAATAAAAATTTAAAGTAGGTTTATGCAAGCAAAGACGACTGATATTGCGTTTTTTGACATAGAGGTAAATGTAAATAGTAAGCAAATTGAAAGCTTGGGCGTCGTGATAGACGATTTTTACGACGTAACGACGTCGGTCGGCGAAGTGATTTCGCATTTTAAAGCGTATAATCCTAAATTTATCTGCGGACATAACTTCATAGAACACGATAGGCTTTATCTTAGCAAAACGAGTTTTAACCCGATTTTTAGGGATGTCCGCATAATAGATACGCTATATCTGTCAATGCTCTTATATCCGAATAAAAAACTCACAAACTAGAAAAACCTTATAAAAACGAACTGAATATTGAAAACAATCCGCTCGGCGACGCAAGGCAAACACGGGAGCTGTTTGCCGTTTTGGACGCTAGATTTGATAAGTTTAAATTTACTCCGCGGCTAAATTCCCCCTAACCTCATCGATAACGTCTTTTAAAATTTGCTCGCTAAATCCGCACTCGGCGGCTAAATTTAATCCGCTTTGCACGCCAAGCTCGCTTAGCTGCTGTTTTTGATTAGCTAAAACGCGGGTTATAAATAATGCCCATGCCTGCTGTTTAAACTCATCAGGCGCGTTTTTCGGGTCGTTTGAGTGGCGTATAGTCTGCACTATATCGGCGTCAAATCCCCAATGCTCAAATACGTCGGCAGTTATCAAAATGCTAGTCGTATTGAAATTATTCATCTCAACTCGGCTTATATCAAACATAGAGATGTCATTTTTAAAAAAGCTCACGTCATCGCGTTTGATAATCTGATCGGCGATCAGAATTTTGCCCGTATCTTGAAGCAGCGCACACAAAAATATATCATCGGCCTTTGAGGGGGCTACTTTTTTAAACCAATTTTTTGCGATAGCGCCTTGCAAATTTGAAATATTCACAAATTGCTCGGGACTTACGCCGTATGGCTCGACATTGACCTTCAAAAGCCCCTTTGCGGTCGAATTCACAACGAGCGCCTTAGTCATATTTTTGCCGAACAGACCGACGGCTTGAAGTATGGTTTTTATCTGACGATTGAAGCCGTAAAGCGGAGAATTTGCAGTTTTTAGTATTTCAGCAGCCATCATAGGATCGCTTTCTATGACCTTTGCAAGCTCGTTTATACCGCCGTCGCCGTTAAAAACCTCTAAAATTTTCTGAAAGCTTTTTGGAAGCGGCGGAAGACTTTTAATTTGATTTTTAAATTCATCTATCATTTCATATCCTTTGTGATTTTAGGCGGATTTTATCAAAAAAATGCTTTATATTATATTTTTATAAATTATTAAGCAAACGGATCTAAATTTTTATCTTCGTTCCAAATATACTCCATTGACGTTGCGATCTTGCGTGCCGCTAAAATGCCGTGCATATCGGCGATAAATCCGAGCGTCATATCCATACCGGCAGCCACGCCCGAAGAGGAGTAAAACTTGCCGTCTCTTACCCAACGTGCGTTTTTTACCCAATTTACCTTTTCGTTTTGCAAAACGACCCAATCCCAAGAGGATTTATTGCTAGTGGCGATTTTGCCGTTAAGCAGCTCTGTTTTTGCAAGCAAAACCGAGCCGGTGCAGACGCACAGAACAAATTCGCTCTTTTGAGCCAGCTTTTTTAAATTTTCAATAAATTGCCTATCGCCTACAAATTTTCTACTTCCAAAACCGCCCGGTATCAACAAAATATCGTAATTTTTTATCTCGCTAAATTTTAAGGTTGAAATATAAG
>JAJQAF010000160.1 GCA_021203945.1 Campylobacter sp. | reverse complement strand
TTTATTGTCGTTTAAAATTTCGATCAGCCTTATCTGCTCATCGCTTAAGCTTCTACTAAGTCCCGAGCCGAAAATCCCGTCTATTATACATGTGGCATCGCCTATTTCACGCATTTGCTTAACACCCGCGCGTATCGCGATATCTTGTTGTTTCAGTGCTAAAGGCTTAAGTTTATCAAAGCAAAGATAAAAACTCGCCTCATAATCAACGCAAAGCATACGAAGTGCGGCAAAGACGTCCGCTGCATTGTTTCCGCTACCGCAAACGCCTAAAATTTTGGCACCTTTTTTAAATTTTTTACGAACGAAATCGGCTATTTCGGCGGCGGCGTTTTCCATCAAAATTTCGTCGCTAAGCCCGAATTTGCTTACCGCTCTAGCGTCAAGCCCGCTCGTATCCAAAAAAAGTTTTTTCATCTTAGCTCCTTACGCGAAAGCTCAAAGCCTCTAAAATCTGCGCTCTCAAAATCGTCTCGCTCTCGTCGATGTCGGCGATACTTCGCGCTACTTTTAGCACCTTCTTTATCCCTCGTTGCGAAAGCGAGTATCGTGCCGTCGCCTTATCAAGCGCGTCCTTTGCGTCGCTTGAAAGCAAGCAAAATTTAGCCGTATCCGCATCGCTTAATTTACCGTTTAACTCGCTTTGACCGCGCGCTTTTTGAAATTTAAACGCACGCAAAACCTGTTCGCTCATCTGCTTTGAGTTCGTTTTCGCTTGATCGGCGCTAGAGACCTCCTCCATTTGCACGTATAAATCTATACGATCCAATATCGGCTCGGAAACACGCGATTTATACTGCCTTATCTCGTTTTCACTGCAACGACAGCTTAAGTTCGCCGATAGTAGATTTCCGCATGGACAAGGATTTTGCGCGGCTACGAAGATAAATTTCGTCTCGTAAGTAACCTTGGAATTTACTCGCGCGATATGAATTTTATGATCTTCCAGCGGTTCGCGAAGACTTTCTACGATCTGTTTTGGAAAGTGTAAAAATTCATCAAAAAATAGCACTCCGCCGTTTGCAAGCGCGATCTCTCCGATCTTTGCCGAGTTTGAACCGCCTCCGAATATCGAGCTTTTAGTAGATGTGTGATGTGGGGCACGAAATACGCGAACGGCTTTAAATTCGCTATCTTGCAAATTTAGCGAGCGATAAGCGGCGGCATTTAAAATTTCGCTTAAATTTTGAGGCGGCATTATATAAACAAGCCTTTTGGCACACATGCTCTTGCCGCATCCCGGACTACCTTCGAAAATAATATTATGCATACCGACCGCGGCGATAACACAGGCTCGTTTTGCTCGCTCTTGCCCTGCAACATCGCTAAAATCAAGCTCAAAATTCACGTTTGGTACGTATTTTTCTCCGTTTATTTCAAGCACGTTTTCAAAAAGCGGATGAACGTTATTATATCTACAACTCTCCTTAAATTCCGTATCTTGAAAGAATTTTATAGCTTCGTTTAAATTCGAAACGCCGAAAATTTCAAGATTAGGTATCATTGAAGCGATGGCGGCGATCTGTTTTGGAACTAGCGCTTTGGCTCTCTTAACGTTTGCGCTCAAAAAAAGCAGAATAGAAAAAAGATTTGCCGTATTTTTTACGCTTCCATCAAGCCCAAGTTCCCCGAAAACAAAGATTTTTTCAAGCTCTTTAGATTTTTGAAGAGCGATCAAAAGCGCGATGGCAAGATCAAAATGCGAACCGCTCTTGGGCAGATCGGAGGGCGATAAATTTACTGTGATTTTTTGCGCCGGGAAACTAAAATTTAGCGCTAAAAGCGCCGCTTTGACGCGTTCGGCGCTCTCTTTTATGCTGGCACCGGCAAGTCCCACGATACTAAAACCGGGAAGTCCGCGCGAAAATACCGACTCAACCTCGACGATCTTAAGACCGTCGCTATAAGCCGCACATTTTAAGGACTTCATAGTTTGTGTTCTTTTTTATTCTTTTTGCTTTTGTATTCTTTGTCAAATTTTTTACGTTTATTGTAGCCGATCTTTTCTATAAAAAGATGACCGTCCAAATGGTCGTTTTCATGCTGAAGAGCTACGGCTAAAAGTCCGTCGGTCTCGATACTCTTCTCTTCGCCGAAACGATTTTGAAATTTTAATCTGACCAGCTCCGCGCGCTTGACATCTTCATAAAATCCCGGCACGCTAAGGCAACCCTCTTGATAGATGCATTCGCCTTGTTTTAGCTCAAATTTCGGATTTATTATCTCGATGAGATCGGCTTTGTCTTGCACGCCCTCTTCGTTGCTTAAATTTACGATAAATATCCTCTTTGCAACGCCCACTTGAATAGCGGCAAGCCCGATACCTTCTTTTGCTATCATTGTTTCATACATATCATCAAGCAGCTTATGCAACGCCTCGTCAAAATTTACAACCTCTTTGGAGACCTCATAAAGCTTCTTGTTCGGATAAGATAAAATTTCCAATATCAAAATTTACTGCTCTCTGTCCGTATGACCCAAAAATATCGGCTGCTCTTCAAATTCCGTCGTAGCCAACGTATCAAGCGCATTTGAAAGTAGCTCTTCCATGCTTTTGTCTTTAGTTATCATACTTGAAACCACCTGCACGTCCAGATTGCTCTCCTCCGAATCGATCTTCCAAGGCATACACGCGAGCATATTTAAAATTCTTTTACAAGCTTGTTTTGTGCCGTTTTCGTCGGTATATTTCATAACCATAGCAAAACATCCGTCACCGTAATGCGCGACTATATCGCTCCTGCGTGAAGTTTTTAGAAGTAGCTGCGACATACTCTTAAACATATTATTACGATCTTTTAGATTTTTCAATCTGGCGACGAATTTATCTTTGATTTTTACAAACAAAAAAGACGAACTATAGCCGTATCTTTTAACGGATTCTATCTCGCTTTGTATGGACGCTACTAAAAATTTTTTATTATAAACCTCAAACATAGTGTCGTATATGGACTGTTCTTCAATGGCTTTAAACATTTTTCCAACTTCTACGTAGCTAACCTTTATCACGTCAAGATGCTTTTCCATAAGATCGTTCAGCTTTATCAGATCTTGGTTAAAAGCGCTTAAAACGTTTTGCAGAGCCAGTATATTCGTATTGTTTTCAAGACTTTGCATACGTTTTTGAATAATCGATTTCATGACGTTTAAATTTTTATACACGATCGCAACGGCTTGAAGCATACTTTTTATTTGAATGAAGCCTTGTTTTATCTCTTTTTCAATGTTAATATTGCCGCCGTCCGACATGCTTTCGGCATGCGACATCAAAATATCGCCTATCTCTTTTCTAAACTCGTCCGATTTCTCATCAAGCATTTTTTCAAAATATACGGAGTAATTACTTGGAATAGACGGAACGTTATCGTCGCTAAGCTCATGTAAGACGTCCTCGGAAAATTTATAAATATCTATTTTTTTATTCTTAGGATTTTTCTCTTTTGTGTCCGTAACTTTTTTTTTCGGCTCAGGGACGTTGTCTATCTTAATCATAGCTTAGTTCCTTATGTTTATTTAAAACTTTTCTCCAAAATTTTATCGATAAGCCCATACTCTTTTGCTTCATTTGAACTCATAAAAAAATCACGCTCGGTATCTTTTACGATCTTATTTAATTTTTGACCCGTATTTTTAGCCAAAATTCCGTTTAAAATCTCCTTTAAACGTAAAATTTCACGTGCCTGAATCTCAATATCGCTAGCTTGTCCGCGCGCGCCGCCGAGCGGCTGATGTATCATTATGCGAGAATTCGGCAGGGCGTATCTTTTGCCCTGTGCGCCGCAACTAAGCAAAAATGCTCCCATTGACGCGGCTTGACCTATACAAATCGTGCAAACATCGGGTTTTATGTAGTTCATGGTATCATAGATACTAAAACCGCTAGTTATTACGCCGCCGGGAGAATTTATATAAAGATATATATCTTTTTCGGGATCTTCGGCTTCCAAAAACAAAAGTTGCGCAACGATAGAAGCCGCCATACCGTCTTCTATCTCGCCGCTAAGCATGACTATCCTGTCCTTTAAAAGACGGGAATATATATCATAGCTTCTTTCGCCTCTACTCGTTCTCTCGACTACAACGGGAACATAGTAGCTCATTATTCCGCCTTCTCTTTTTTAATCGATTTTTTATCGTCTTTGTCTTTATTAAACATTTCGTTAAATAGCTTTTCTTCTATCATCGACATCTTTATCGCGGGCAACATGCCTTGATTGCGATACATCTCAAAGTGCGCTTTTGGATCGCGACCGCTTCTATAAGCTTCAAAATATACGGCTTGAACGACCTCTTGATCGCTTACTTTAACGCCTCTAACGCGAGCGAGCTCATCTATGATAAACGTTAATCGAACGCTTTTTTCGGCATCGTCTCTATATTCGTCGCGCTTTTTATTCAAAGTCTCTTTATTCTCTCTAAAGCTTTTTCTCTCATCCTCGCTAAATCCGCTCCAAGCATTTCTAAATTGCATATCTATCTCTTGTTCGACGATATTTTTAGGAGTGTCGAATTTAAATTTCTCGACTATGGCTTCTGCGAATTTAGGTTTTAACTCTTCGTTTATCAGTTTTAAAATTTTATCTTGGCGAATTTGATCCTTTATACGCTCCTCAAGAAGTTCCTCAGTCGGTTTCTCTTCGTTTGGCATAACCGCTTTTAGCGTATTCTCGTCTATATTTTCAGGGATTTTTCTCTCTTGAATTTCATGCAATTTTACCTTAAAAATTGCAGGCTTACCGGCTAAATTAGGCGCGCCGTATTCGGCAGGGAAAGTTACTTCAAGGTCTTTTTCGTCTCCTGCCTTTAGTCCCACCATACCGTCTTCAAATCCCGGTATAAACTGACCGGAACCTATTTCAAGCAGATAACCTTCCGCTTTTCCGCCCTCAAAAGCGACTCCGTCTACAAAACCTTCAAAGTCGAATTTAGCAAAATCGCCGAGCTTAAGCCCGCGCGCCTCATCTATTTTTTCAAGCGGCGCAAACATCTTTAGAAGTTCGTTTTTCTTATCGTCAATGTCTTTTTTAAGCACTCTAGGAGTTGAAAATTCAGGTATTAGCTCCTCATAGCCTTCTATATTTACGGTAGGCTTAAAAGAGGCGATCAGCTCAATATCTATGCCCTTATCTTTTCTGTCGAATTTCGATACGCTGGGTTCGCCTATTAAATCGTCGTTTTTTCTATCCGATTTTTTTAAGGTCTCGTTTAAAATATCTCTTAAAATATCTTGTTCGGCATCGCTCGTAAGCTCTTTTTCATAACGTTTTAACACGACCGCGACAGGCACGTGACCTTGTCTAAATCCGTCTATTTTCATCGTTTTCGCCGCTTTTTTCGCTAGTTTTTCGACGCCGGCTTTTATCTCGTCGTTGCTTACTTTAGCGCTTACTTCGATATTTACGCTATCGATTGGTTTTGCGTTGATTTCCATCTATTTCCTTTTGAATACAAAAATTTAGCTCAAAATATATCAAAT
>JAJQAF010000086.1 GCA_021203945.1 Campylobacter sp. | reverse complement strand
TAACTAAAGATAATAAGGAGCTTGCGTGCTTTTTACAAAGGCTAGCGAATATGCTTTGCTTTCGCTTATTCTAATATCTCAAAAATCATCCCCGGTTGATGTAGATACTATTTCAAACGAGCTTAAAATTTCAAAGAGTTTTTTGGCTAAAATTCTTCAAAATTTAGCCAAAGAGCAAATTTTAAAATCTTACAAAGGCGCAAACGGCGGTTTTGCCCTTCAAGTAGATCCTAAAAATATAAGCGTAAAAACTATAATAGAATGTGCCGAAAAGCGTGAAGTTAGCGTATTCGAATGCTCGACTTCAGCCGAAAGTTGCCCGTCTCAAAAAGCTTCCAGCTGTCAAATTTGGCTAATGTTTAGCGGATTGCAAAATAAGGTTGACGAGATGCTTGACGCAATAAAATTAAGCGATATTATCAAGAAGTAGTTTTGGCAAAGCAAAAGAACAATATCTTAACTCTTGTCGCTCCATTTTTGGGACCTATCGTAAAATTTAAAAGCCTAAGCATAGTAGGCGTGATAATCGCTATTTTGGCGATTATTATCGTGCCTTTGCCGAGCGCTGTTTTGGATTTCTTTTTGGCGCTTTCGCTTTCTATTTCCGTTCTTATCATATTGATTTCGATTTATGTGCCCAAGCCGACCGATCTTAGCACGTTTCCGACGCTGATTTTGATCGTAACGCTATTTCGTCTATCGCTAAATATCGCCACTACGCGTATGATACTTAGCGAGGGGCACAACGGACCTGAAGCGGTTAGCGAGATAATCTCAAGTTTCGGGCAGTTTGTCGTAGGCGGCAACTACGTCATAGGTATTATCGTTTTTTCTATTTTAGTTCTTATAAATTTTATGGTCGTTACAAAGGGTTCTACGCGCGTGAGCGAGGTTCAAGCGCGTTTTACTTTGGATGCGATGCCCGGTAAGCAAATGGCGATAGACGCCGATTTGAATGCGGGTTTGATCGACGAAAAAACGGCTAGAGAGCGTCGTCAAGCCATTATAGGCGAGGCGAATTTTTACGGAGCGATGGACGGTTCGTCGAAGTTTATTAAAGGCGATGCGGTAGCCGGTATCATAATAACCGTTATAAATATTATCGGAGGCTTTGCAATCGGAGCGTTTCAACACGACCTTGACATGGCGACCTCCGCACAGTATTACACGATACTTACGATAGGCGACGGGCTTGTTAGCCAGATTCCGGGATTAATAACCTCTACCGCCACGGCGATCATTATCACTCGCGCGAGTAAAGATGACGATAATTTTGCAGAAGGAACGCTAAATCAGCTTTTGGGAGATTATAAGACTCTTTTGATCGTCGGATTTATACTATTTATGTTTGCGCTTGTGCCGGGACTTCCTACTCTATCGCTCGGTTTTATAGCGGTATTGTTTTTGGGACTTGGATATATCGTAAAACAGACGCAAGACGGAAATTTATCCATTACGCCGCAGACTAAAGCAAAACTCGGTGCAAAATCGCAAGAAGAGGGTGCGGGCGGTTCCGCCGCCGCAAAACTGCCTAAAAAAAGCGACGAAGAGATAGCTAGAGAAGAAGAGACGAAGATAAACGATATATTAAAGCTTGAAATTTTAGAGCTTGACCTTGGTTACGGTCTGCTTAAATTAGCCGACGTCGATTTGATAGAGCGCATACGCGCCATGCGTCGCAATATCGCCTCTCAGCTTGGATTTTTAATGCCTAAAATTCGTATCCGCGATAATCTTCAGCTCCCTCCGAACGAATATCGCTTTAAGTTAAAAGGCATCGTCGTAGGACAGGGCACAATCTATGCGGATAAATTTTTGGCGATGGATAGCGGGCTGGTAAGCGAAGATATAGAGGGTATTCCGACTAAAGAGCCGGCTTTTGGGCTTGACGCGCTTTGGGTTGATGCCGGCGTTAAAGAGGACGCTATTCTTAGCGGATATACTATCGTCGATCCGGCAAGCGTTATTTCAACGCATATGAGCGAGCTTATAAAACAAAACGCGGCGGAGCTTTTGACGCGTCAGGAAACCCAAAATTTACTAGATAAATTGAAACAAGACTATCCGGTCGTAGTCGAAGATACGCTTCGTATCGCGCCTATTAGCCTTATTCAAAAGGTGCTTAAAGCCTTGCTAAAAGATAATATACCTATAAAAGATTTGCTTAGCATACTTGAAGCTCTAAGCGACGTTGCCGAAGTTAGTAAAAATCTAGATATGATTATAGAACACGTTCGCGCCGCACTTTCTCGCGCGATTACTTCGCTTTACACGGACGATCAAGGACAGTTAAATTTTTATATCCTTGAAACTTCGGTGCAGCAAAAACTTATGGACGCGGTGCAATATAAAGACGGAGCTTATCATTTGATGATAAACGTCGCACAAACTTCCGCCATAGTGCAGGCTTTGCGCCGCGAGAAAGAAAAACGTCCGATCAGTCAGCACGGAGCTATGATATTGTGCGTAGAACCGAGTTTGCGGAAATTTATAGCAAATATCTGCACGAATTTCGGCATAGATATAATCGTTTTAAGTTTTGCCGAAATTTCGCCGAATACGCCGTTTGAGACCGTCGGCGTCGTCGAGGTCGAAAATTTACAATAAGGAAAAAATATGAAATTTTATCATTTGTCGCATACCGATCTTGACGGATACGGCGCGCAGGTAATCACAAATTTTTATTTCAAAAATATAAAATTTTTAAACTCAAACTACGGACGAGAAATAGATGAAAAATTTAGCCAAATCGTGAGCTTGCTTGACGACGAACCGTCCGTTATTTTGATAACGGATCTAAATTTAACAATGGCTCAGTGCGAAGAATTTCAAAATACCCTATCCGATAAAAACGCGAAAATTTTTCTGCTTGATCATCATCAAAGCGGAGCTGAATGCGCAAGCGCGTATAGTTGGTATTTTTTGGATAGTTCAAGATGTGCCACTAAGATAACGTATGATTTTTTCTCGTCGATGTTTGGAGACGATAAAGAGCTTAAAAATTTTAGCGACGTAGTAAATGCGGTAGATATTTGGCTGAAAGAGGATAAAAATTTCGAAATGGGTAAGGTTTGTTTGGGTCTAATCGCAAATGCAAAAGAGATAAATAAGGTTCTGTCTGAATCCGCAAACACTCTTTATATGTTTCATTTATTGAAAGAGGCACAGAAATTTTTTAACGATAAAAACGATTATATCGGGCTTGATATGCAGATTCACGCGATAAAAAAAATGTTTTTCGCAAGCGGCAAGGACGATACGTTAAGCAATCTTATTTCAAGTTACGTAGTGCGATTGCTTAGTGAAAATAAGGAAAAATTTAGAATAGATTATAAAGATTATAAGGGCGTTCTAACATACAATATAGGAAACACTTCGGTTATAGGCAACGATTTTTTGACGGCAAATCCCGAATTTGACTTTTTCATAGATATTACGAATAAAAAAACGATGAGCTTTCGCGCTAACGGCAAAATAGACGTAAGCGCAATGGCGAAGCATTTGGTCGGAGGAGGCGGACACGTGAGCGCAAGCGGAGGATTGTTTGCGAATTTTAAAGACGGATTTAGTTATGAGGCGATAAAGGCTCAGGTCGTGGAACTGATAAATAAAAAAACGCAGGAGGTAATATGAGAGAAGATGACGTAAGCGTTGAAGAGTTAAGCTACGAGCTTAGCGTTGTTTTAGAGGCTTTAATGCATTATGCGGGCGTGAAAAAAAACAAGCTTGAAGAAGCGGCGCAAACGTATGTGGAGTGCATAGACGACGCGCTTGAAAATTCTGAAGCCGAAGGCGTCGATGAGGTCATCGAGGTCATCGAATTTATGAAAAAACGACATCCTAAGCTATTTGAAAAGTAAAATTTAAAGGATAAATATGAGAAAAATTTCTATTGCCGTTTTAACGGCGGGAATATTTGGGCTAACTTGCGCGGCTAGCGAAAATTTCGATAAGGCGCAAGAGTTTTATAAAGATAAAAAGTTTCAAACCGCTTACGCTCTTTATGATAGAGCATGCGGAGAAGGCGTGCAAAAGGCTTGCACGATGAACGCCATTATGCTTTTTAACGGCGACGGTGTTAAACAAGATAAAGAGCAAGCCGAGCGAATTTTTACGAAATTATGCGACGCCGACGAGCCTATGGCATGCGCTAAACTCGGCGAAATGTATGCTTACGGCATTACTAAGGACAAAGTAAGAGACGAGGAAAAGACTAAGGCGCTTTTTCAGAAAGCTTGCGACGGCGGCTATGAATCGGCTTGTATTTTGCTCGGAAAATAACGCTTTAAAGGAGCTAAAATGGGCTACAAACATAAGGATTTGCTAGGCACGAGAGAGCTTAGCAAAGAGGAAATTTTATATTTTTTAGACGCCGCTAAAGAATTTAAACGGCTAAATTTACAAGACGTCAAAAAGATCGACTATCTTCGCGGAAAGACCACGATAAACGCATTCTATGAAAATTCTACGCGCACCAGAACATCCTTTGAAATAGCCGCAAAAAGATTGGGTGCGGATACGGTAAATTTTACTTCGTCGAATTCTAGCGTTAAAAAAGGCGAAACGCTAGTAGATACGATGAATAATATGGCGGCTATGAAAACGGATATCATCGTACTTCGTCATCCAAGCTCGGGTGCTGCTAAATTTGCCGCTGCGCGCACCGAAGCAAGCGTGGTAAATGCGGGCGACGGCACGAACGAGCATCCTTCTCAAGCGCTTTTAGATCTTTTTACCATGCAAGAATACGGCAAGAGTCTCGATAAAAACACTACGGTCTCTATCATAGGAGACATCGCAAGAAGTCGTGTGGCGCGTTCCGATATTTGGGCTATGAAAAAATTCGGCATAAACGTAAAGCTGTTTGCTCCAAAGATGATGATGCCTAAAGACGCAGAGGTATTTGAATGCAAAATTTGCAAAAATATGCAAGAAGCTTGCGAAAATAGCGACGTAATCATAATGCTTAGAATTCAGCTTGAGCGCGCCGACGGAGATACGGCTTTCCCTAGTTCAAGAGAGTATTCTAAATTTTTTGGACTGAACAAAGATAGAATAAAACTTGCCAAGCAAGACGCTATCGTGTTTCACCCCGGACCTATAAATCGCGGCGTAGAGTTAAATTCCGACGTAGCCGACGGCACTCACTCGGTGATATTAAATCAGGTGGAAAACGGAGTAGCCGTGCGAATGGCTATATTAAATACATTAATAAATAATCGAGGCTAGTCATGAAAATAGCTATAAAAAACGGAACTGTCGTAAATCATGATACGAAATTTTCGGCAAACGTGCTTGTGGAAGGCGATAAGATAGTCGCCGTAACGAAAGAAGATATAAACGCCGACGTCGTTATCGACGCAAGCGGCAAGCTGGTGATGCCCGGATTTATAGATATGCATGTGCATTTTAGAGATCCGGGATATGAGTATAAAGACGATATAATTTCAGGCTCAAACGCCGCGGTAGCGGGCGGCGTGACGA
>JAJQAF010000202.1 GCA_021203945.1 Campylobacter sp. | reverse complement strand
GTCCTGCCCCGCGAGCTTGCCCAAATTCCACTGCGGGTAGTCGTTAAGGCTTATATCGGTTTCGTTTTGATATATTATGCCCACTCCGCCGCCTACGTCAAAAAATTTTATATCGATTTCAAGCGCTCTTAGCTCGCGTAAAAGTTCGCTTACGATACCTGCGGCTTCTATGATAGGTTCGATATTCGTTAGTTGCGAGCCGATATGAAAATGAACTCCGACCGGCTCCAGATGGGCTGAGCTTTTAGCGTAAATATACATTTTTTTAGCGGAATTTATATCTACGCCGAATTTATTTTCGTTAAGACCTGTAGAAATATAAGGATGAGTTTGTGCGTCTACGTCGGGATTTACGCGGATACTTACGCGAGCCTTTAAATTTAAGCTTTTTGCTATATTTTCCAAACGATACATCTCGGCTTCGCTCTCAAGATTTATCATCAATATATCGTTTTCTAGCGCCTCTTGCAATTCATCGTCGCGCTTTCCGACGCCGCTTAAAATGATCTTATATTTTTTAGCTCCGGCCAGCAACGCACGCTTGACTTCGCCCATACTAACGCAGTCAAAACCCGCTCCGAGATCCGCTAAAAATTTCAAAAGACTTAAATTAGAATTTGCCTTGACCGCGTAACAAACTAAGGATTTTCTAGCCGAGAACGCATTTTTTAGCATATCGTAGCGATTTTTTACATAATCAAAATCATAAACGTAAAGCGGGGTGCCGTATTTGTGCGCAAGCTCTTTAAAATCCATAAAATAGCCTTTGTTAAAATAGGCTGATTTTACACAAAAAATGCCAAAATTTGGCTTAACGATGGGTTTTTAACAGATAAATACCGTATCCGAAAAGCAAAATAACGGGTAAAACGATTCCGATTTCGGGCAAAATAACGGAAGTTTGGGAAAATTTCGTCAAAACAAACAAAATCCCCCATGTAACGAGCGTAATGACGATAAATATAAAGCTGGCAAACGCCAGGTTGAAAAATCGCCCCGTAACTGGTAGATGATAATACAAAATAAGCAATAAAAAAGGCGCAAAAAAAGGAGCCGCGGCAAGACTGTAAAACGT
This sequence comes from Campylobacter sp., assembly GCA_021203945.1. Lineage (GTDB taxonomy): Bacteria > Campylobacterota > Campylobacteria > Campylobacterales > Campylobacteraceae > Campylobacter_A. The sequence goes on along the minus strand of JAJQAF010000202.1, from coordinate 4,427 downwards.
GGATTTTATGCTGTTAAGTTCTATACCCTCGTTTTTAAACGTAAGAATAAAATCAAGCGTATCGGGAATACTAAACCTAGCTCCCTCGGCGGCGTTTGCGCTTTCGATACTTTTTGGTTTAAAGCCGTTTAAAGCATCAATCTCACTGAATTTTCGTATATCCAGCCCTTGCTCTCCTAATCGCAAATCCTTTGGAAGCACGGTTTGATTTACGTCTTTTAGCATCCAGTGGTTATCTTTAAATTTAGCCGAATCGGCAAAGGTTGTAGATACAAGTTTTGTTCCGTTTATATCAAAAATTCTTATATCGCTTGCGTTTTTTTGCAGGGAACTAAGCTCTTTAATATATATAAATTTTCCTTCGAATTTTAAAAAAGAATCCGTCGTGCTTTTTGAAAAGCTTGTATTTTTAGCTACATTTTTTTGATAATCGTAAGCATAAGCAAACGGCGTGCAATTAAGTCCGACATACAAAATAGTAATAAACAAGGCAATAAAAAAAGGGGGCAAAATAAGGTTGTTTTTACTGACTCCAAGGGCATAAAAACTTACAAGCTCATTTGATCGAACCATATTTATATGAGAAATAATCAACGCGAAAACAAGCGAAATAGGCATAACGTAAGAGATCGCCGAAAGCGAAGTTAGCCCGAAATAAAGTAGCTGAAGATTTGCGGAATTCGGTAAATCCTTTAAATTCGTAAGCAAATCTATACCGACATAAAAAAGCTCAAGAGCAAAAAATACTATAAAAAAAGATTTCATATAAACCCAGCCGATATATCTTGCGTAAAGGTTTAAGCTCATTGAAAAACACCTTTTTTAACGGTAAAATTCCGAGCTACGCTATCGATGTCGCTTTTTAGAAGCTCGCTTGTAGCTTGCGCGGCGTATTTTAAAATTTCAGTCAACCGCTCTTTTTCTTCTCGGTTAAATTCGCCAAGCACGAAATTTACGGCATTCCCATTTCTGCCGATACCTATACGAACGCGTTCGTAATCGTTTCCTATTAAATTATCGATAGATTTTATACCGTTATGTCCGCCGCTACTTCCGCCTTTTTTAAATTTTATAGCGCCAAACGGCAAATCCAAATCATCGTGTATAACGATAATGCGCTCGGGCTTATAAAAATCATTAACGGCTTTTACGCTATTGCCCGATAAATTCATAAAAGTAGTCGGTTTTAATAAAAGCAAATTTGAATATTTAAATAGTTCGCCTTGAAATTTAGACGAGCTAACATTTGTAAAATTTGAATTTTTAAGTGCGTCGATAAGCATAAAACCTATGTTATGGCGAGTATTTTCATATTTCGGAGTGGGATTTCCCAATCCCACGATAAGCGTCACGTAAATCCTTTTACTTAGCTTTTATAACCCCAAGAACGGCTACGCGATCGGCATCGACTATGCTAACGCCGGCAGGAGCTACTATGTCGCGAACCAATATGGTGTCATCAACATCAAGCTTACTAACGTCTATGTCAAAAGAATTCGGTAAATTTTCAGCCGTGCATTTAACGCATAAGCGTCTTTTAGACTGGATTAAAACACCTTTATTTTTAAGACCGATAGGTATCCCTACGGGATTTACCGGTATCATGTATTTTGATAAAACGCCCGGAAGCGCGACTTTTAGATCTACGTGCTTAAGATCGTTTGTAACGACATCTCTTTGGTAATCGACTATAACAACGTTATAAACCTTTCCGCCGACCTTTACGTCAAATGCAAGGGTCTCTTTTTTGCGAGCCTCTTTTATAAAGTCGTTCACTTTAAAAGCCGCCGCAATATTCTCTAATCCCTTACCGTAAATGTTCGCGATTAGATAACCATCTCTTCTCAAAGCCTTTGCAGACTTCTTACCGATACTCTCTCTAACGATACCTTCTAACATCGTTGTCCTTTCATAAAAAAATAGAGGCTGATAATACCAAAAAATTTATAAAATTTAGATAAACCGACCGTTTGTCAGTCTATCTCCTTTAACGCTATTACATCTCTTTGAGCGCTCTTGGTAACCGAATTATCGTTATTATCTCTTGCTAAATTTACGTTTTTTATCTTTATTTCAAGATCGCCTCGTTTAGTAGATTTTTCCAAAGCCTCTTTGGCGGTGATTATGCCGTTTTCGTAAAGCTCCAATAAATGCTGATCAAAAGTTTGCATACCGTATGTATTTTTACTCTCGGAAATCGCCGTATAAATATCGTCTATTTTGCCGTCGGCGATAATTTCTTTTATACGAGCGTTATTTATAAGCACCTCGACTGCGGGACGCCTTTTATTACTTACAGTAGATACTAGGCGTTGTGATATAACGGAATCTAAAACCGAAGCTAACATAACTTTTATGCGATGCTGATCGCTTTTACCGAACATACTAACTATACGATTTACGGTTTCTTTAGCGTCAAGCGTATGAAGCGTAGAGAGCACCAAGTGTCCGGTTTCCGCAGCATGCATAGCCGTTTCTATCGTCTCGAGATCGCGCATTTCGCCTACTAATATAATATCGGGGTCTTCTCTCAAAGACGCCCTTAAAGCATCTGAAAAATTTAGAGCGTCTTGTCCTATGGAACGCTGATTTATTATGCTTTGCTCGTCTTTATACACGTATTCTATAGGATCTTCTATCGTTATGATATGACGTTTTTTGCTTTTATTGATACGATTTATAATACTAGCAAGCGTCGTTGTCTTGCCGCTTCCCGTAGGTCCCGTCACCAAGATGATACCTCGATTTGCATTATCGCAAATTTTCTCTATCGAGGACGGCAAATATAGCTCTCTTATCTGCGGAATTCTGGTAGGAATAGCTCTAAAAACCGCCGAAACTCCTTCCATTTGAAAAAACATATTGACGCGAAAACGATAGTCATCGTTCAGCTTATAGGTAAAATCGACGTTTTTATTTTCCACAAGTTGCTTAAAATTCGTCCTAAGCAACTCTTTTGCTAACGTTAAACCGTCCTCTTTACTTAAAATTTCATCGCTCAAAACTACGATTTCACCGTTAAATCGCCCGCGTATAAAACTTCCTGATTTTACGTGTAAATCGCTTCCGTAACCGTCTATAAGACGTTGTAAATATATATTTAATTTTTCGCGTAGTTTGAAATCGAGTTTATCGATATCAACTTCAATAGATTGCATACTCATTGTAACGTTTTCATAATATCATCAAAAGCTACGACAAATTGTTTTAATCCGTCGTTTAAAAGCTCTTTATAGACTGAATTTATATCGATATCGGCATTTTTTACGACCTCAAAAAAGCTGGCTATATTTTCCTTACCCGGAGCGTCTTTAGGCGTAGCTTTTTCTTTAATAAACTCTCTAATAGTATCAATCGGAGCGGTATTTATAGAGTTTTTATACATTAGCTCCCTAACATAATAATCAGCCCTTAAACAATCGCCCTTTACGCCCGTGCTAGCGAATAAAGTCCTCACGTTATCCATGTTTGCTTCCTCAATAATATGATAAATTTTTGCGGCGTTCATGATGCCGATTTGTGCCGTAGGAAGGCTTTTTGCCGCCATTTTTTCATCAAGCAATCTGTCAAAGCGACTTACAAATACGCTTATAACGCCGTTCGGCAAGGTCGTATTCACAAATCGCTTTTTGTAAATTTTAACGCCCTCCTCAAAAGCCTCAAGACAAGATTTGGCTTGCTCGGGGGAAAAAACAAGCGTAGCATTTACGCTGATACCTCTTGAAATCAAAGTGCTCATGGCTTCAAATCCCTCTTTAGTAGCTGGAATTTTTATCATAACGTTCGGCATTTTTATTATGTTATATAGCCTAATACCCTCCTCTATCGTGCCGACAGTATCACCGCTCAAATTCGGATCCACTTCGATACTGACAAACCCGTCGTCTCCGTCGGCAAAATTTTGAAGTAGTTTGCAAGCGGCTATTTTAATATCCTGCGTAGCTAAAATTTCATATATATCTTTCGGATGGCGCTTACCGCTCGTTAAGATAGCATCCTTATAAGCTTGCGAACTTGAAAATGCGTTTTTAAATATCGCAGGATTACTAGTAGCGCCGTTTATGACGCCGTTTGCAAGCAAACTTGAAAATTCTCCGTCTATGAATTCTCTTTGTATAAAATCACACCAAAGTGAAAATTTTACATCTTTGTCATACATTTTCTTACCTTAAAAATTTTAAAATTTCTCTTAGATCTTTTACATCGACGCAATGCGTAGCCTCTTTTTTCAAAATTTCTTTCGCACAAAACGCTATTTTAACTCCGGCGTATTTAAACATACAAAGATCGTTCGCGCCGTCTCCGACACACATCGTTTCGTTTTGGTCGAAATTTAGTAAATTTTGCACGCGTTTTAACATTTGCCCCTTAGATGAGCTAAACATCATCTCTCCTCCGAGCAGACCGCTTAAAACGCTGTTTTCATG
>JAJQAF010000041.1 GCA_021203945.1 Campylobacter sp. | reverse complement strand
ATTAAATTTTTACGCATTAGACGAAATGAACGGCGTAAGGGTAAATGCTGCTACGGATGTTACCGGATTTGGCTTTTTGGGTCATTTAAGTGAAATGGGACGAGACGATATAAGTTTTGAAATTTTTACCCGAAGCGTTCCCGTTTTGGCGAGCGCGCGCGAAGTAGCCGCAATGGGATTGCTGCCCGAGGGAAGCTATAAAAATCGCGAATTTAGCGCGAAATTTTTAAATATTGACGCGAGCGAGGCGGATATTTTACTTTACGACGCGCAAACTTCGGGGGGATTACTCCTTGCGGTAGATGAAAAAGATGCGCAAATCGCCTTAAGGCGATTAAGAGAGGTCGGTTACGAAACCGCCCGAATCGTAGGCATAGTAAAAGAACGACAAATCGGCGAAAATCTGATAAATTTAACACTATAAACGTATATAAAGCTAAAGCAAGCAAAATTTAGCTAAAATTTCAGTTTAAAGTTTAAAATCAAACAAGGTTTTGGAATTTATGTCGCAAAATAGAATTAGTAACTCAACTTTGCAAATCCTTAAAAGTTTTTATACTAAAAATTTACTTCTTTTGCTTGCTTTCTTAGCTCTAGACGCGTTTTTATTTAGCGTCGCCAATAGCGATATAAAATACGAATTAAATATCCTAAACGCAAATATTCAAAACTCCATAAGACGAAATTTGGCTATCATCGAAAACGATCTTTATATAAGGGCTCAAAAGATCAACTCAGGGCTTTATAGCGAGGTTGCCGCGATAAACGACAATAGTTTGAGCGATTTTTATAACGCTATTTATATCGTTGACAAAGGGGCAAACTTACTTCATAAGCGTAAATTTTCCGGTAACGGCGAGCTTGCGAATTTTGATCTGCCGTGGCTTGACGAGCTTGATAAAAAGCCTTTTGTCGTCTCAAAACGCATATATAAAGGCGGTAAGCTGGATATGTTATACGCAGCTTACAGACTGGATGACGGCAAAAAAATAATCGTGGATCTAAATCTAAAATTCCTTCTCATAAGCGTTGATAACGTTTTAAGCAAGCGTAACTATGTTGCTTTTTTGGCGGATAGAAACGGCAATCTGCTAACCGATGACGTTAATAAAAAATTTAAACGAAGCGATTATATAAAATATCTTAGCCGCGGCGATGAATTCGGCGAAAGTAAGACTATATTTTCGCCTCTTAGTATGAGTTTGAACGTTATAGGTCATATGAAAGATTATAAAATTTTCGTTATCGTCGGCTCTACTAAAAATACGGAAATTCTCATTCGGTGTTTATTGATCTTTATCTCGTTTTTATCCTTTATAGGATTTGTTATGCTTTGGATAAGAGACGCAATATTTACCAAAAAAAGCATATTAATTCCGCTACAAGGAATTTTGGAATCTATAAACGACAGAGAGAAAAAGATCACCGGCGAGTTAGCCATAAAAGATATTGAAGCGATAAATAACGGTATAAACGAGCTTTACGGCAAGATAGACGAGGCTAATTCTACACTTGAAAGCTACAAGGGCAGATTTGGTTACGTCTTTGAACAAAGCTTATTAAATATTATTATCTACGACACTTATACCGGCGAGGTAATAGACGTCAGCAATAATTTACTAAAAATTTCCGGATATACGCGCGAAGAGATATTAAACGCAAATATAAACGATTTTACCTATTCGAATTTTAGCGATATAGTTTATCGTAGAAGGGAAGCTATCGAAAACTCAAAACCGCTTAATCTAAAAGTATCGTTAAAAAACGGAGAAATGAGAAATATCAGCGTTATCGAATCGCCCATACAATTAAAAGGACGGCGATTAAATTTCGTTATCATCAAGGATATTACCGGCGAAACGAAAGTCGATACGAATAACGAAATCATTAAAAATTATATGTTTATCTCTCCTAACGTAATAATGCTCGCCGAGCAAGCCGAGCCGTTTATAGCTACTCAAAGCACAAATAACGCAAATCTGATCTTTAATATAAACGACGATGCGCCGATCGATATAAGATCGCTAATATGCAACGAAAATATCAACGAATTCGTAAATGCGATCGAGGTTGCCAAAAAGCTATTTATCGCCGGCAACGGAACGAAAGAGGCTCTAAAATTAATAGTAAAAATGACGAAACGCGACGGAAAAAATATACCGTTTAAAATTTACGTGAAATTTATGCTAAACGAAGAAAATCAATTAGATAAAGTAGTTTATTCTTTTAGCGATTTGAGCGATTTTGCGCAACTTCAAGAAAGATACGATGCCGACAAAGAGCACTTTAAAAATATACTTTGGGCCAGTCAAGCCGCCGTATTTTCGTGGAATAAAGACGGTAAAACCTTGCAAGTTAGCGATGAATTCGCAAAAATGTTGGGATTTGATAGCGCAAACGAGCTAGGCATAATCGATTTTAAACGCTTTAAAGATCTGTGCGTAGGCGAATATGAAAATTTCGAACGGCTTTTTGATACCTTAAAAGACGGCGATAGCAGCTATTACGGCGAGTTGAAATTTTACGCCAAGGATAAAAGTATCGTTCATGTCACTTTAAAAGCGCGTGCTTTTGAGCTTGACGACAACAACCAAGTGCGGATAGTCAAAGGAGTTTTGAAAAATACTATGCCGCAAATTTCTGCGTTCGCGCGCGAAGAGTTGTTCGGCAAGTTTTTTTATCATACTAAAGACGGTGCGGCAATATTAGGCGAAAATTTTGAAATAATCGATATAAACGACGCATTTTGCGAGATGAGCGGCTACCTGCGAGATGAAATTTTAAATAAAGACGTTACGTTTGTAAAGCAGGGCTTAAGCGGATTACGAAATGATATGCGGATTGCTTGCAAAGACGGCTTTTGGCAAAGTAAAATTTGGAATAAAAATAAAAACGGCGAAAATAAATTCGAGCTAATCAATCTTTCTAGGATAAACGACTCCAAAAACGGCTTTTATTGTTATATTATGCTGGTTTCAAATATAAATGAATCGGGATTAAATAAGGACTATCTTGAATACATCGCTTATCACGATCCTCTAACGGGCTTGCCGAATAGAATTTTATTTTCTCGCAAGCTTGATCGGGCAATTTGTAAATTTAAAAACGATAAACATATCGCTATCGCATACCTTGATATGGACGGATTTAAGAATATCAACGATACTTACGGGCATAAGCTCGGCGATAAATTTTTAATGGAAATTTCAAGTCGCATAGATAAACTTTTCGACGAACGCGATATGTTCGCGCGTGTAGGCGGAGACGAGTTTGTGGCTATTGTCGTCTATGAAAACGAAAACGAAGTTTATGAAACTGTGCAAAATATGCTAGCTATCGCCTCAAGCGAGGTTGAATACGAAGATGTAAAACTTAAAATCAGCGCAAGTATAGGCATCAGCATGTCCGTTGCCGGCGAAGTAAGCGGAGAAAATTTACTCGAACAAGCCGATTGGGCTATGTATCAGGCAAAACTTAAAGGAAAGAACCGTTATTACGTATTTGATGCGAGTAAAGACAGGAATTTAAAAAATCAATACGAGGACGGATCGAAGGTTTTAAAAGCTCTGCAAAATAATGAATTATTTCTTGAATATCAACCGGAAATCGACGTTAAAACGGGTAAAATTTTAAGCTACGAAGCGCTTATTAGATGGCAAAACGGCGATCGTATTATCTATCCGGACGATTTTTTACCTCTTGTTAAAAGACAATATATAATTGATGATATCGCTTTATTTTCTATCAAAAATGCCCTTAAAGCGCAAATCTTATGGCGTAAAAACGGCGTAGATGCTAAAGCGTGCGTAAATTTACATATCGAACGGCTTTGCTCGGATGAGTTTTTCTCGAAATTCAAAGAGCTTGCGAGTGAAAATTCGCAGCTAAATTTTAACGAGCTGATCGTTGATATAGTCGATGCGAACTCCGCTAACGACTTGAATGAGGCTCAAAATGCGTTGCAAAGATATAAACGTTTCGGCGTTCGTTTCATGCTTGACGATTTTGCCTCTTATTCAAGTTCGTTTGAAGCTCTCGGGCTTTTAAAAGTCGAGCGTTTTAAGGTCGATAAACAGCTTTCTCGTCATATTTTCGACTCGAAAGCTTCTGTTATGATACTTAGAACGATAAAGCATATTTCCGATGTCTTCGGACTTAAAGCTACGATAAAAAATATAGAGGATAAAAAGACGCTTGAAATTTTATCCGGTTTTGGCTTTGAGCATTTTCAAGGCAATCTTTTTACGAAGCCGCTTAAGCTTGATGAGGTATTAAAATACGAATTTCACGGCATTAGCGGATTAAATTTTAAAAATTATATCGACGATGAAGAGTTTAAGAGCTTAAGAGACTGTGTGGGGCTAAAAGAGTGCGCTCTTGATATTGTTTCATATTTGCAAAATAATGAAAATTTAAGCGAGGATATAAAAGACGAATTGTATAAAAAGATTCAAAATAACGATTTATACGAGAAAATTCGTGCTAAACTAACGGAAGCGTTGCATACGACAAAGAGCCGTTCATTGGCACTTGCTAACGAAGCCGATGAGATGTGTAACGAAATTTTAAATTTGGCGAGGACTTAAATGAGTGAAAATATACAAAATTTAAATGTCTATGAGCATGAAATCCCTATCGGTAGTCGTTTGTATTTCGGCAAAAGCGCGAAAATCAAAAGACAAATCGAACAAAAAGCGAGTGAAATTTTAGAAAACGAAGGCTTTAACGAGATAGTGACGCCGTTTTTTTCCTATCATCAACATCTTAGCGTTAATGCCACGCAACTATTGCGTTTTAGCGATAGCGCAAATCACCAAATAAGCTTACGTGCCGATAGCACCGTTGATGTCGTGCGTATAGTGTTGAGACGACTAAAGGGCGATATAAAGAAAAAATGGTTTTATATCCAGCCCGTATTTCGATATCCAAGCTCGGAAATTTATCAAATCGGCGCCGAGTTGATCGGAGAAAGCGATATGGCAAAGAGCGTAAAAATCGTCGCTAAGATATTAGACGAGTTAAAATTTCAATCGTTTTTACAGCTTAGCAATATAGAAATCCCGCATGCTATATCCAAGGTTTTGGATTTGCCTATCGAAATTTTTGAAAAAGGGCAAATAGAGCAAATTTTAGCTCAAGATATCGATTGGTTGAACCGTTTGGCACTTCTTAAAACTCCGAACGAACTTTGCGAAATAATATCTATCGTGCCAGACGAGTTAAAATCGCCGCTAAAAAGTTTATACGAACTTGCGGATTCTTTACGATATAAAAATTTAAGAATAGTTCCGCTATATTACTCGAAAATGAGGTATTACGATAAGTTATTTTTTAGATTTTTAAGCGATAACGCCGTATTGGCTGGCGGCGGAGATTATGAAATAGACGGCATATCCAGTAACGGATTTGCTATTTATACCGATGCGTTGATAGAGCAATCAAATTAATTTAAGGATATAAGATGAGAAAAGCGGATTTGGTAGTAGGCGTCCAATGGGGCGACGAGGGCAAGGGTAACATAGTCGATCTGCTAGGTCTTAACTACGATATGATTTGTCG
>JAJQAF010000288.1 GCA_021203945.1 Campylobacter sp. | reverse complement strand
TCCCCTCTGAAAATAAAATTTCATTTGTAATAGGATCAATCACGTCGTCGGCTAAAACGCGACCCAAAACTCGCTCTTCAAGACTTTCGATCAGCTCGCCGTTTTCCGTAATATCGGTTATCTCGACGCCCTCATGCGTTCCGCAATCATGCATAGTTACCTTAACGTTTTGCGCAACGTCAATTAATTTACGCGTAAGATAACCGGCATTAGCCGTTTTAAGAGCGGTATCCGCAAGCCCCTTTCTCGCGCCGTGAGTCGATATGAAATACTCCATCATATTTAGACCTTCGCGGAAATTTGAAGTAATAGGCGTCTCGATAATAGAACCGTCCGGTTTTGCCATAAGACCGCGCATACCGGCAAGCTGACGAATTTGGGCTGCGCTACCTCTAGCGCCTGAATCCGCCATCATATAAATAGAGTTAAATCCGCCCTTATCGTTTTGTATAAGCTTCATCATCTCGCCTGCGACCGTATTATTTGTATCCGTCCAAATATCAACGATTTTATTATATCTCTCGGAATCGGTTAGCAAACCGGCACCATATTGGCGCTGAATTTCACGAACCTTTTTCTTTGCTTCGTCAATATGTTTTTGTTTTGTTTCAGGAACGATAATATCGGCGATAGATATTGAAATTCCGGCTTTTGTCGCATAACGAAAGCCTAAATTTTTAAGCTTGTCCAGAAAATCCGCCGTAACCTCAAGCCCGCCGTTTCTATAAACGTAATCGACTAAATTCGAGATATCTTTTTTCTTCATGATTTTGTTCCACATATTATCAGGAACAAAATCCGGCAAGATAGCGCGAAGGATCAAACGACCTGCCGTGGTAAACATCGTTTTACCGTCGATCATAGTTTTGATTTTAGCATGTAAGCCAAGAGTATTCGCCTCTTCGGCTATCATGACTTCATCAACGCTGGAGAAAATTTTATTAGCGCCTTTTTCGTCGTTTCGCTCAAGGCTTAGATAATAAATTCCAAGCACCATATCTTGAGAAGGAACGGTTATCGACTTACCGCTTGCCGGAAGTAAAATATTCATCGAACTAAGCATTAAAATTTTACATTCGGATATAGCCTCTTGTGATAACGGAACGTGAACCGCCATCTGATCGCCGTCAAAGTCGGCGTTAAACGCCGCACAAACAAGCGGATGAAGTTGTATGGCTTTACCTTCGACCAAAACGGGGTGAAACGCTTGAATAGAAAGCTTGTGAAGAGTCGGCGCACGGTTTAGCATGACCGGATGGTCTTTAACTACCTCTTCTAGGCACTCCCAAACTTCATTTGTTTTGTCTTCTATCATTTTTTTGGCTTGTTTTACCGTTGTGGCATAGCCTTTTTCCTCAAGACGCGCAAGTAAATGCGGTTTAAATAGCTCAAGCGCCATTTTTTTAGGAAGTCCGCATTGATCCATTCTAAGCTTAGGTCCGACTACGATAACGGAACGCCCCGAAAAATCAACGCGCTTACCGAGCAAATTCTGGCGGAAGCGACCCTGCTTACCTTTGATGATTTCGGAAAGCGATTTTAACGGACGTTTATTGGTGCCCTTTACGGCATTAGCACGGCGACCGTTATCAAACAACGCATCTACGGCTTCTTGAAGCATACGTTTTTCGTTTCTAATTATGATTTCAGGCGCATCAAGCTCAAGCAATCGTTTTAAGCGAGCATTCCTATTTATAACGCGACGATAAAGATCATTTACGTCGGAAACGGCAAACTTTCCGCCGTCAAGACTAACAAGCGGTCTTAAATCGGGCGGAAGTACCGGTAAATTCGTTATCATCATCCATTCGGGGCGATTTCCTGAATTCAAAAAGCTCTCAATAACTTTTAAACGCTTTACTATGGTTTTTTTCTTTGTGTCGGAGTTTGTGGATTCCACTTCAAGCTTTAATTGACTTAAAATTTCAGCCAAATCAAGCTCGGCAAGCATATCGCGTATGACCTCTCCGCCCATTCTCGCGTTAAAACCGCCGTTCTCGTAACGAGAGGCTAAAGATTGATATTGCTCTTCGTTCAAAACGTCGTATTTTTCGACTTTTTTAGAATTGTCATTATCGTAAAACGCATCTGCCGGATTTTCTACTATATACGCTTCATAATAAAGAACTCGCTCCAAATCTTTCATTTTTATGCCAAGTAGCGTTCCGATACGGCTTGGAAGCGAATTGACATACCAAATATGAGCCACAGGCGTAACAAGTTCGATGTGCCCCATGCGAGAACGACGAACTTTTGAACTGGTGACTTCAACGCCGCATTTTTCGCATTTAATGCCTTTATAGCGCATTTTTTTATATTTTCCGCAAAGACACTCGTAATCGCGGATAGGACCAAAAATTTTGGCGCAAAATAATCCGTCTCGCTCAGGCTTAAGCGTGCGATAATTTATGGTTTCAGGCTTTTTGACCTCGCCGTAACTCCATGATTTTATCTTTTCGGGACTTGCCAAACGAAGCTGAAAAGCCTCAAAATCACGCGGTCTATGTTCTTCTTTTATATCAACTGGTTTTAGATTATTCATTTTCATCTGTCTCGTCCTCATCATATACTTCTACATCTAAAGCTAAAGATTTTAGCTCGTTTGTAAGAACAAAGAATGTCTCCGGGATTCCGGTTTCCGGCACATTTTCTCCGCGCGTCAATGCTTTATACGCAGATAAACGACCTTCTACGTCGTCTGATTTCACGGTTAGCATTTCGCGAAGGGTATGAGCCGCACCGTAAGCCTCAAGCGCCCAAACTTCCATCTCACCAAATCTTTGACCGCCGAATAGCGCCTTGCCGCCGACAGGTTGCTGCGTAACAAGACTATAAGGTCCCGTGCTTCTTGCGTGCACTTTTTCATCAACCAAGTGATGAAGTTTTAACATATACATGCAACCTACATTAACGCGTTCTCGGATTTTTGAGCCGGTTCGTCCGTCGTAAAGTTCCGTTTTACCGTCCGGGTCAATCTTTGCCATTTCAAACAATTTAGCGAATTCCTCTGTTTTGACACCCTCGAAAATAGGCGTAGCAAATCTTACGCCGTTACTCCAATCTTTTGCATAATCAAGCAATTTATCGTCGCTCATTTTACTAAGAGCGTTTTTAGCATTCATGAGCTTAGAGGCACTTGCGATTTCTATCATCTTAGCGCGAAGTTCTTTTATCCATTCGCCCTTTTTTGTTTCGAAAATTTCATTTATTTGCTCGCCCAAACGATAACCGACCAATCCCAAGTGACTCTCTAAAATTTGACCTATATTCATACGACTCGGAACGCCTAGAGGATTTAACACTATATCTACGATTTGTCCGCTCGGAAGATACGGCATATCAACTTCCGGAACGATATTTGAAACAATACCTTTGTTTCCGTGGCGACCAGCCATCTTATCGCCTACTTTTAATTTACGTTTTGTAGCAATATAAACTTTAACAAGTTTGACTACGCCGCTTGGCAAAATATCGTCTTTTTCTAAAATTTCGATTTTAGCGTCGTGCTCTTCTTTTAATTTTTTCTTCTCGTTTTGGAAGTAATTTTTAAGCTCGTCGTATTGTTTTTGAATGTCTTTTGAAAAGCCTTTTACGATCGTATTTAAAGTAAAGCGGTTAATATTTTCCAGATCTGTTTTATCAATCTTAGAGCCTTTTTTATACGTCTTTTTATTGATGGTTTGCTCGTTTGTAAGCGGTTTTTTCGATAGAAGCGAAGTAACTTTTAACATCTCTTCTCTATCAAGCATCAAAAGTCTATCGTGATGTTCTTTTTCTAAAAGAGCTTTGTCTTCCTCGTAAGCCTTATGCGTTCTGTTATCTTTTTCATGTCCTTTTTTAGTAAAAATTTTAACATCTACGACAACGCCTTCCATAGAAGCCGAAGCATAAAGAGATTTATTTACCGCATGACCGGCCTTTTCACCGAATATTGCACGTAACAAACGCTCTTCCGGAGTCGGTTTAACCTCTCCTTTCGGAGAAACCTTACCGACTAAAATCATTCCCGGTTTTATCTGAGTGCCGATTTTTACTATACCGCTCTCATCAAGATGAAGTAAATCTTCCTCTTTGATATTCGGTATATCTTTCGTAATCTCCTCAACGCCGTCTTTTAGTTCGCGAGCCTCAATCTCTTTCTCGTAAATATGAACGCTAGTAAATGCGTCTTCGCGTATCATTTTTTCACTAATTACGATAGCGTCCTCGTAGTTGTATCCGTTCCAAGGCATAAATGCGATAAGTGCGTTTTTACCTATGGCAAGTTCGCCTTTTTCCATACTAGGACCGTCGGCTATTATCTGACCCTCTTTTATATCATCACCTTTTTTAACGATAGGATGCTGAGAGAACGTCGTATTTTGATTCGTTCTTAAATTTTTCTCAAGTGAATAATGATCTATATAGGGGCCTGCTTCATCTTCGCCTAGAATAAAAATATTTTTGTTATCTACTTTTTCGATAACGCCGCCGCGACGAGCCTTTATGCTTTCCCAAGCATCGCGAGCTATGATACTTTCCATACCCGTTCCTACGATAGGAGCCGTGGAGCGAAGTAAAGGCACCGCTTGGCGCTGCATATTTGAGCCCATCAACGCACGGTTTGCGTCGTCATGCTCCAAAAATGGGATAAGCGAAGCCGCTACGCCGGCTATCATGCCGGAACAAAGGTCAATGAGCGTAACCTCTTCTCTACGTGCCAACATCATCTCGCCGTCTCGTCTAACCTCTATCAAATCTTCCAGGATATATCCGTTTTCGTCAAGCTTTGTCGAAGCCGGAGCAATAACGTTGCCCTCTTCTTGCGTAGCCGTCAGATATACTATCTCATTGATAACTTTACCTTCAACTACTTTTTTATAAGGCGCTTCGACAAAACCAAGCTCATTTACTTTTGCATATGTGGAAAGCGTATTAATAAGACCGATGTTTTGACCTTCAGGCGTTTCGACCGGACAAATTCTACCATAATGAGTCGGGTGTACATCGCGCACCTCAAATCCTGCGCGCTCTTTTACCAAACCTCCCTCACCTAATGCAGACAAACGACGCTTATGCGTAACTTCGCTAAGAGGATTTGTTTGATCCATGAACTGACTGAGCTGACCGCCGGTAAAAAATTCCATTATGGTTGCGGTAATCATCTTCGGATTAATCAAATCATAAGGCATAATCTCTTCAATATTGTTGCTCAAGCTTGTAAATTTATCGCGAATAGCTTTTTGCATTTTTACGAAACCAAGGTGAAGTTCATTCGCCAAAAGCTCTCCGATAGAACGGATACGCCTATTGCCTAAGTGATCCCTATCGTCTATATATCCTTGTCCGTTTTTTACTTTAATCAGATATTTTGCAGTTTTTATTATATCCTCGCTAGTTAAGACGGTTACGTATTCAGGCACATCAAGAGTTAGCTTGTGATTCATTTTCATACGACCGACTTTTGTCAGATCGTATCTTTCAGGATTAAAAAATATATCATTGACGAATGTTTTTGCCGCCTCTTTTACGACAGGTTCCCCCGGTCTCATAACCTTCTACATGCTCATCGCAGCAAGCTCGTTTGCATCATCAACGCCCTCTGTCTGTG
>JAJQAF010000035.1 GCA_021203945.1 Campylobacter sp. | reverse complement strand
ACATGAATTTACCATATGATATTTAAAATTTTATGCGAATTTATCTTTTCGTGCAGCCGCCTTTTCGAGAAGTTTATCTTTTTTCCTTAAATATAGGCAAACTTACGCAAAATGTCTTAGGCTCTAGCGTTATCTCGATGCTACCGTTGTGAGCGGCGATTATCTGCACGCAAAGCGTCAATCCAAGTCCGTTACCCTTTAGTTTGCTTGTTTTAAACGGTTCAAACACGGCACCTTTGTCTTTTATGCTAACTCCGCTATCGTATAGGTAAAATTTATGTTCATCGGTCGTTTTTTGATACCAAAGTTTTATCTCTCCTTTTTCGTCCTCGCTCTCTTCGATAGCGTCGATAGCGTTAAATATCAAATTTTGAAAAACCATTGCCAGCAGGTCTTTGTCCGCATTGTAAAACGCGCTCTCAAAGCCTAAGCTTATATTTATTTTTTTTTGAATATGCGTAATATTTTAACGCCTCTTCACATTCCGTTTTTAGCTCCGAAAAGTTAAAAACGCTTGCATTCATTTGCACGCCCTTGGTGAAAAGTAAAGTCGCTTTTATGATACGTTCCACGCGCCAAATAGCCCTTTGTATCTCTTTTGCTATCGGTGCGGTTTTGCTATCGGTGCGCTTTAAAAGCGTAGATGCCAGAAGCGAAACCGAGCCTATAGGATTTCTGATCTCATGCGCCAAATGAGCCGCCACTTGCCCCATCGAGGCTAGTCTTTCGGTTCGTTTTTGCTCGGTTATGTCTATTGCCGAGACTATTTTTTTACCGTCTTTATCGGCGATTTTTATTAAATACACCGAGTTCTTAAACTCGATTTCTTGCTCGGGGCTTAAATTTATAAGTGAGAAGAGTTTGGAATTTTTAGCCGCCTGAGAATTTTGTAAAAACAAACTGCCGTCGCTATTTAGCACCCAAAGCGCAGTAGGCATAACATCCACGACGTCTTTTATTATTTTTTGCAGATTTTCATAAGAAAGATGCAGATTTTTATACTCTTGTTCAATGAGATAGGTTTGTTCTATCAGACTTTTTAGCCCGTCTTGTATATTCTTTTGATCATTCATGAAGTAGCCTTTCAAAATCTTTAATCTCATAAAGCCTTAGTCTGTCGTCTTTTGAGCTTTTAAGCTCTTTGCTGAAGCCGCTTTTTGAAAAAAGTGCGATTAAATCGGGCTTAACGCCTAGTTTTTCGCATTTATATAAGAGTAGATTTAAGACGTTTTTGCAAACTTTATGCTCTTTATACTTTGCCTCTCCGACTACGATTTTGTCGTTTATCCTAAAAAACATATCCAGCTCCATATCTTTTTTCCAAAAACTACTAAATATTGTTCCGTTTATGCCTAGTATTTTTGCTATAAATTCTCCGCAAAGCATCTCAAAGCCAAGACTTGCGTATTCGTCGAATTTTTCTTTGACCGCGTCTAAAACCTTTTGACGCTCGCCGTTTTTTAAAAGCTCTAAATTAGGCTCGATAAATCTAAACCAAAATCTCGAAAAATGACTGCTAAAATGTATCTTATCCTCTATCTTATATCTGCGTTCGCTTTTTTTCACGGCTTGGCGCTTTTGCCTGATTTTCGGCTGCTCGCGACTCTTTTCGATAAATAAAAATTCCTTTTCAAAAAGCTGAGCATATACCTTATTTGCAAGCGTTTGGGGTAAAATTTTGCGTATGGCGGAACGTTTCCTATCGCTTTTAGCTAATTTAATAAGAGCCTTTTTTATAGCTTGTTCGGCGTCGCTTGAGAAGTAAAATTTAGGCATTAAAGCTTTGTAATTTTTTAAAATTTCGTTGTCTATCGCCTCAAATACGTCATAATACGCCTTGCTTAGTTCAAATTCGTCAAAGACCAGATGAAATTTGATGATTTCATCTATGTCAAGGTGTTTCATGCGATTATAAGTCGAGTTTAGAGATATAATGTCTTACTCCTTGTATAGGGCATTGTAACATAAAATTTAGTAAAAACGGCTATAATAAAGCTCAAAATTTAAAGGCTTTTGATTGGTAAATTTAGAACATATCAAGAAAAATATTATTTTAAAAGACGGTATTTTTTATTTTGATTATACGGCTTCAGGGCTTGCTTACTCTAGCATAGAGGAGCAGATGTTTTATACGCTTCAAACGTATGCGAATACGCATTCGGATAGCTCCTCAAGCGCTATAAAAACGCAAAATTTATATGAAAGCGCAAGGAGTGAGATTAAAAAATTATTAGAGCTTGACGATAGTTTTTATCTGTTTCCGTGCGGATTCGGTTCAAGTTCGGCGATAAAAAAATTTCAAGAAATTTTAGGACTTTATATTCCGCCTAAAACAAAGAAACGTTACGATTTGAAACAAAATTTAGATTCACCGCTCGTTGTTTTAGGACCTTACGAGCATCATTCAAACGAGGTAAGCTTTCGCGAGGCGCTTTGCGATGTCGCTAGAGTGCGATTGGGTAGTGACGGAGGCATTGACTTTGAACATTTGGAGCAAATTTTAAAGATAAACGCCGGGCGTGAAATCATAGCGAGCTTTAGCGTCGCTTCAAACGTTACGGGCGTTATCAGCGATTATAAGAAAATTTACTCGATGATAAAGGCTTATGGCGGTATAGTCGCGCTTGACGCCGCTAGCTTTAGCGCATACGGGAATGTCGATTGCGACTATTTCGATGCTCTATTTTTATCTCCGCACAAGCTGCTAGGCGGAGTGGGAAGCTGCGGATTGCTCGCTCTTAAGAAGATTTTAGCCGATAGTAACGAACCTACCTTTGCCGCCGGCGGAACGGTGAGTTACGTTAGTCGAAATTCTCATGTTTTCGTTAAGGATACCGAACAGCTGGAGCAGGGCGGAACCCCGCCTATAACGCAGCTCATACGTGCGGCGCTAGCGTATCGTCTGCGAAACGAGATAGGCTTTGGCGATATTTGCGAAAACGAGCGCGAACTCGGCGAATACTTTGAAAAACGTTTAAGCGAAATTCCCGAGGTTATAAATTATTGTCCTAAAAATTTAAAGCGTTTGCCGATATTCGCTTTTAACGTAAAAGGCATCTCTCCATATGATTTTGCCGCGCTTTTGAGTAACGATTTTGGCGTCCAAACGCGTGCGGGATGCGCTTGCGCGGGACCTTACGGGCATGAACTCTTGGGTTTAAAAGATGACGCTCCGCTTGCGGCTAAGCCGGGCTGGGTGCGCGTAAGTCTGCATTATACGCATACTTTGCAAGACGTTGATTATTTGATAGACGCCGTTAAAAAAAGCATACAAAAATATGCGGCGCTTTGGGCGGAGGAGAGATCGTTCCACTCTATGATGGGTCAAAAGGGCGGCTGCGTATAAATTTTAGATTTCGTTTCGAGACTTCGTTCGTAGAATTTTACGGCAAGCGCAAGCGTGAAGCATAAATAATGAAAACGAAAAGAGAGCTTAAACGGATATGCTTATCTGCAAATCATATGCGGTTGCTTGTCCGGCGCGAGCCAACACCTTTCGACAATTAGGACTATGTCTGAAATTTTAGTTGATTTAGATGAAAGGCAGTGTAATTGTATTTTGCTAAACGACTTTTTTTCTCGCATAGAACGCGGAGGAAAAATAAAGTTATAAATTAAAGCCTGTTTGAAGTCATAAATTTAGTCAAAATTAATATTTTCGATTTTAAAATTTCTAAAAAACGGCTTAAAGCCGCTTAAACAATCATCGCTTGCTTTAGATCGTTTAAATTTTTACTTATGGAATTAGGTTTGTAAATGGCGTTTATAACGGCGATTAGCTCTACGTTCAACGCTGAAATTTGTGCGATATTCGATACGTTTATTCCGCCGATGGCACAGATCGGGATATGTAAAATTTCTTTAGCTTTTTTGATAGTTTCTATCGGGCAGAGCGTCGCATCGGGCTTTGTTCGGCTTTCAAAGACCGAGCCGAACGCTACGTAGCCGGCGCCGTCTTTTTGCGCTTTTAGCGCCGAATTTATATCATTATAACAGCTTACGCCTATAAACGCCCCTTCTCCCAGTATCTCTTTAGCCTCTTTTATACTCATATCGTCTGCGCCTATATGAACGCATTTTGCGCCTATACAAGAGGCAAAATTTACATCGTCGTTGATGATAAATTTTGCTTGAAATTTTTTACAAAGGGCTAAAATTTCGCTGGCTATTTGCGGATCTTTTACCGCTTTTTTACTTCGATATTGAAAAAATTTAACCCCGTTTTTTAAAATTTCATTGACTTGAGAAAGTATCGTTTCGTCCGGGGTTAAAATATCGTCGCTTATAGCGTAAATACGGCTCAAATTTTGACTTTATGATTTAGTAGGGTTTTACCGAAATTCGTAGTAAGTCCCGTTCGTATCGCCTGATAAACGTAATCTTTGGCTTTACCGATAGCCTCTTGCAAAGAGAGTCCTTGAGCTAAACAGCAAGCTATCGCCGTCGAAAAAGTGCAACCGGCACCGTGCATTATAAACGGATCGGCAAGCGGAGTTGCGAAATTTATCTGAGAGCCGTCTTTTTTGTGAAGCGTATCGACGCTTTCGCCGTTTATTACGTGTTTTTTAACGATAACGTCGCAAACAAGCGAACTAAAATCGTTATTAAACAAAGCTTTAGCTTCATATCTGTTCGGCGTAGCGACGGTAGCGAATTTTAAAATTTCTCTAAGGGCGTCTATTGCGTCATCTTTGATAAGTTTTACGTTTGATTTGCTGATACACACGGGATCTATGACGATAGGAACGTTAAATTTAGGCAACCATTTTTCTACGATCTTTATCGTTTCTACGTCAAACAGCATGCCTATTTTTACTGCGTCTATTTTTAGCTCTTCGGTTATGCCTTTTATTTGAAGATCTACGCATTTTGGCGGAACGCTTGATATATCGTATGTGACTTGCGTGCTTTCACAAACAAAAACCGTCATCGCAGTCGCACTATAACAACCAAACGCTTCGCAGGTTTTTATATCGGCTTGAGCGCCGGCACCTCCGACGCTATCCGAGCCCGCTATGATAAGTATATTATTCATCTTTCTCCTTAAAATCAACCGACCAAATCGGGTCTGTTTGCTATTTTAAATCGTATTTTAGGAGTAGCTTATCAAACGTTCCGTCTTTTTTAAGCTCCTCTATCGCCATATCTATTTTACCTATTAGATCGGCATGTTTGTCCTTATCGAAAGCTATCGAAAAGCCCTCGCTGCCGTCCGGTAACTTTAAAAATTCCTCTAAATCCGAATTTTGCTTAAGGTAACCGTAGCCTATCGAACTATCAACTAAAACTACGTCTATTTTGCCCGATTTTAGCGCTAAAATAGAACTCGCTATCGCTTCTGAGGGGATGACTTTCGCACCCGTTATCGCATTAGCGGCTATCTCTTGGACGGTGCCCAGCTGAACGCCGATTTGTTTTGAGTTCATATTTGCATCGGTTACGTCGGAGCCTTTTTTTCGTAGAAATAAATTTTCCGTAGCATAATATGAATTTGTAAAATCAACCGATTTTCTTCTATCTTCAGTCGCGCTCATTGCGCTCATCGCCGCATCGATTTTGCCCGTTTTTAGAGCCGGAATCAGACCGTCGAAGCTCGTATTTTGCACTTCGAACTTTACGTCTATTTTTTTGC
>JAJQAF010000099.1 GCA_021203945.1 Campylobacter sp. | reverse complement strand
GGCTTCTTAAGGCGAATTTGGCAAAAGACGATAAATTTTATAACTTTTTACTTCTCAACATAGAAAGCACATGCGCTAATTTAAGCGAGCTTGAAAGAGAGGCCGACAAGGTTGCGTTTGACTTTATGGATAGAAAATTTGCGCGCTGGGCTAACGAAAATATAGGCAAACGCGTCAAATGCTACATTAGCGAAAATCAAAATACTTTAGTAGCAAAGCTTGAGGATGAATTCGTAGGAGCTAGAATTTTTATCGCAAGCTATACGTGCGAGCTTTTACAAAAAGTTTTAGTTGAGATTACCGATGCCGACATCGCGACCGCAAAGATCATCGGCAAAGTGATCCGCAAGCTCTGAAATAGGCGTCCGCAATGTATAGAAAAGAGCTTGAAAACCTACTTTCAAACGGCAAAATAGAAAATTACTTTTTGCTATTCGGCGCAGACGAATACCAAATAGAGCTTTTCGGCAAAGAAATTTTAAATTTATATTCAAAAAAAGATGCAAACGTATTAAGCGTGTATTTTGACGAATATGATTTTTATACCGCAAAATCACACGTTAGCGAGCCGTCATTGTTTGGCGGAGACAATGTGCTGCACGTAAAAAGCGACAAAAAGATACCCGCAAAAGAGCTGAAAGAGCTCATAGAGACGTGCAAAAAAGATAAAACCAGCTATTTTTTATTCGAATTTTATGAATCGGATATGAAAATACTCCTTGAAACGCAAAAGAATTTCGGTCTAAATTTTGCTAGATTTTTTAAGCCTTCCGTTCCCGACGAAGCAGTAATATTATTGAGCAAACAAGCCGGTAAAATCGGTCTAAACATAACAAAAAACGCCTTATACGAATTATATTTTATACACAATGAAAATTTATACCTTGCGGCAAGCGAACTAAATAAACTGGCGAGTTTAAATATACACGTCGAACAAGAGAACGTTAGACGACTCGTGTTTGGGCTTGGTAGTATAAATTTTGATGATTTTTTCAATAAATTTATGGGATTAAAAGATATAAGAAATGATTTTTTCGGATACTGTCAAGATCAAAATTTTAATGAAATTTTATTTATAAATTCGCTTTACAAATCGTTTTTTAGACTATTTAAACTACATTCTTACATTAAAATAAACGGGCGTTTTGATATAAAAGAAGCCATAGGTTACATTCCTCCTCCAAATGTTGCCAATACGTTAAAAACACAGAGCTTATCTTTAAATTTAAAAGCTTACAAACAAATTTTTACGGCTTTAAATTTAGCGGAACTAGAGCTGAAAAAAAATCCCAAAATAGACAAAAGCTCTTTTATTTTATCAACGATCTTAAACTTACAAAATTTAATATCAACAGCAAATATTAAGTAAAATAAAGCTATAATCATCTCTTGCTTAAAGCATCCTTGCTCGCCGTGCGAGCTTAATACCCATAAGGAGAATCAATGAAACATTACGAGCTTTTATTCATTCTTAAGCCGACATTGACTGAAGAAGAAGTTAAAGCAAAAGTCGACTTCGTAAAAGAAGTTATTACCAAAAACGGCGGAGAGATTGCGACGGTCGTAGAAATGGGCACGAGGAAACTCGCTTACGCCATCAAAAAATACGAGCGCGGAACATATTTTGTCGTTTATTACAAAGCACCTCCCGCATTATTGGCAGAGCTTACTAGAAACTTAAGAATCACTGAAGATATTATCAGATTTTTGAGCGTCAAATACGAAAACAAAAGAGAAATCGCAGCTTGGGAAAGACTTTGCAAAGGCATTAAACAAACCATCAAAAAAGAACCTAGAGAGCCGCGCGAGCCGAGAGCTCCAAGGACTCCTAAGGTCGATAAAATAGAAGAAAAAACATTTTCTGAAGAATAATCAAGGATAAAAAATGTTTAATAAAGTAGTTTTAGTCGGAAATTTAACTAGAGATATTGAGCTTAGGTATACGACAAGCGGTTCTGCTATCGGGAATTCCGGTATTGCCTTAACGCGAATATTTAGCGTTAACTGAGAAAAACGCGAAGATAATTGCTTTATTGATATAACATTCTTTGGAAAGCAGGCCGAGATAGCCAATGAATACTTAAACAAAGGCTCGAAAGTCCTCGTTGAAGGTCGATTGAAATTTGATCAATGGACGGATAATAACGGACAAAATCGTAGCAAACATAGCATAAGTGTTGAAAATATGGAAATGCTTGGCGGCAACGCAAATCAGCAAGGTGGATACAATCAAAGTAATCAAAGCGGCGGATATAATCAAGGCAATTACGGAAACAGCGGCGGCTTTAATTCACAAAACAATTATCAAAGCGCTCAACAACGACCGAAAAATCCGCAGCCTAATAAAAAAAGCGAAGAGTATTACGAAGATAAAGTCCCTGATATCAATGTCGACGCCGATAAATATGAAACCGACGACACTATACCGTTTTAATTAAGGATAAAAAATGGCTGAAAAAAGAAAATATTCACGCAAATACTGCAAATTTACTGAAGCAAAAATAGAATTTATTGACTACAAAGATACTTCGCTTTTGAAGTATTGCTTGTCAGAGAGATTTAAAATCATGCCTAGACGTTTAACCGGCACGTCTAAAAAATACCAAGAGATGGTTGAAAAAGCGATAAAAAGAGCGCGCCACGCGGCTCTTATTCCTTATATAGTGGATCGCAAAGACGTAGTTACAAATCCTTTTGAAGGATTATAATCCGGCTTAGAGTTTGGTGCAATCCAAACTCTAAAACCAAATTTTTACGGTTAAACCTCTTTATTCGACGCTTAAATACTTAGTTAAATTCTAATCCAAAAGCCTAATCTTATTGTTTTATTTTTAAATTTTCCAGCCTTAAATTTTAAAAAGACTATCACGAGCCGTTTTTATTTTTTGCGTTTAAATTATGGAGTAGCAATAATCCTGAAAGCAAAATAAAATTTTACTTTCAGGATTAGTTTATAGGAATTATTTTAAAATTTTAAATACGAACAAAATCTATTTCGCAAGAGCGTTATTCAGAACGTCGTCTATAATATCAACGGCGATAATTTTCATATCTTTTTTTACCTCTTGGGGTATATCGTCAAGATCTCTATCGTAATTTTTACGAGGTATCAGTGCGATTTTTATGCCCGCTTTATGGGCGGCTATCAGTTTTTCTTTTAGCCCGCCTATAGGAAGCACCTTTCCGCTTAGCGTGATCTCGCCCGTCATAGCGACGTCATGCTTTACTTTTATATCGGTTAGTATCGACGCTATCGCCGTTACCATCGTGATCCCCGCGCTAGGTCCGTCTTTCGGCGTAGCTCCTTCCGGCACGTGAAGGTGCAGATCAAATCTACGATAAACATCGCTAGGCTCCAATTTTCGCTTATCGTCGTCAAATTTCGGCACGATACCCATCGGCACCTTTATTTTTTTATTATCGATTAGCACTTTAACGACGCTAAATGCGATTTGAGCGCTCTCTTTCATAACGTCGCCGAGCTGACCGGTGATTTGCATGCCGCCCTTGCCTTGTATGCGTATCGCCTCGATACGAAGAACATCGCCACCGACGCTAGTCCATGCAAGTCCGTTTACCTGCCCTATTTGATCTTTTTTATCGGTCGGTTCTATCTCATAAACCTTTTTCTCTAAAAATTCTTTTAAATTTTTAGCCGTAACGTTTATTTTAGTTTGCATCTTTTTAGTTAGTATATTTTTAGCGACTTTACGCAGTATATCGGCAATCCTTCGACGCAAATTTCTAACTCCGCTTTCGCGGGTATAATCCGATATGATTAACTCAAGCGCATCCTTGCTTATGCTAACGTCGGTCGATCTTAACCCGTGCTTTTTCAGCTCTTGAGGCACTAGATATTTTTTGGCTATCTCAAATTTTTCTTGAGGAGTGTATGAGCTAAGCTGGATAAATTCCATCCTGTCGCGAAGCGGTGCAGGTATCGTGCTCACGTCGTTTGCCGTAGCTATAAATATAACCTTACTAAGATCAATATTAAAATTTAGGTAATAATCCCTAAATTTATTATTTTGTTCAGGGTCTAAAATTTCAAGTAAAACGGCTGTCGGATCGCCGCGATAACTTCTGCCGACTTTATCTATCTCATCAAGTACGACGACCGGATTCATCTGTTTTGCTTCGATAAGTCCCTGCACTATGCGTCCCGGCATCGCGCCGATATAAGTTCTACGATGTCCTCGAAGTTCATTTACGTCCTCAAGACCGCCGAGAGCTATACGAACAAGTTCGCGCTTAAGCGCCTTTGCGATAGAATTTGCAAGGCTGGTTTTACCCACGCCGGGAGGTCCCGCAAAGCACAAAATAGCGCCGTTATTTACTTTTTCGCTAATACCTCTAAGCTCCAATAGCTCGCGAAGGGCAAAATATTCCTCTATACGTTCTTTAGGCTTTTCTAAGCTATAATGATCCGTATTTAGATGCTTTGAAACTTCGGCGATAGATGATTTTTTCTTGGCTAAATTTTCAAACGGAACCTCAACTACCCAATCAAGATAGCTTTGAATAGTATTTGCGTCCGCCGAATCAGGATGCATACGAGAGAGTTTATCGATTTGCTTTTTTATCTCCTTATAAGCGTCATCGCCCATAAATTTCTTTTTAGTTTCAAGCTTTTTACGATACTCTTCAAGCTCTTCTTCGCGACTGCCGTCCGTGCCCAGTTCGGCTTGAATCTGCTTTAGCTGCTCTTTTAAAAAATACTCTTTGTTTGTCTTGTCTATTTTCGAATGGACTTTATTTTTTATCTCTTTTTGAAGTTTGTTTGCCTCGATCTCTTCAATGACGTAATCAATAAGCTTTAGCAAACGCTGCTCTAAATTTTCCTCTATAAAAAAATTATACGCTATTTGTTTCTTTAGACGTAAAGCGCTTGAAACAAGATCGCAAACACGCGTAGCCTCGGCACTTTCCTCGATAGTTTTTAGTAAATCGGGCGGAAAGAAATGGCTAAATTGGGCAAGCTCCCTGACCTTTTCGCGTAAAACCACGATAAGAGCGTCGGTTTTTACCTGGGACGGACGTTTTACGTGTAGCACATCTACGATAGCCCGCAAAGGATTTACGCCTGTTTGTTTTATGATCCGCCCTTTGTCTATGCCTTGAAACAAAATTTTTACTCGTCCGTC
This sequence comes from Campylobacter sp., assembly GCA_021203945.1. Lineage (GTDB taxonomy): Bacteria > Campylobacterota > Campylobacteria > Campylobacterales > Campylobacteraceae > Campylobacter_A. Next base: position 524 of record JAJQAF010000099.1, on the reverse strand, counting down.
AGGTAACGGAACTCGACGCATTATCGTGCCGATTACTCCGGCGTCATATATGCCGTTAAAATCTCTTGCGCCGTCTTTTTGCGGTTTAGTAGGCACTACTAAAACCGGGATTTCTTTATGCATCGCAATATCAAGCGCACGCAAATTTTCTTCATCGTTTAAGAAAATCGGAGTGATCATAAATGGATATAAAAATAATTCGTCTTCAACTATTATCGGTATTTCGGCGGGTAAAATTTTTTTTTCGTTTATTTGCAAAATTTCTCCTATTCAAATAATTTTCTATACCAAGCGACGTCGGGTTTAATCAGATCGGCGTCTTTTAGCGGAGAGGCGTCTATTTTATCGCGGTAAATTTGAGCCGAAACGTCTCGTCCCGTGCGCCTGTATAGATCCTCTATCTGTAAATTTAAATACTAAAGCGAAAGCTTAAATTTTATGAGCATTGGCTCGATCAGCGGCTTAAACGCGGTATTTGGATACATATAAAGAAATTTTTCTATTTCTTTAACGCTATCTTCCAT
>JAJQAF010000069.1 GCA_021203945.1 Campylobacter sp. | reverse complement strand
CAATCAATCGCAACAAAAACTATCATAATCCGCCCTTTATTTTAAACTTTTATTTACTTTTTTGCGTAAAAACGATTTATTTTACCAAATATCGTTTAAATTTTAATATTTTTACTTTAATTTAAGCTCGTTTTTTTTGATAAATTCACGTTTGTGAATTGTTTAATTCATTTATTAAAAATTAAAGGAGCTTCAGATGTTAAAGCTTAGTAGCGTAACAAGCAAAACTTTGCTTACGATAGGTGCGACGGCAGTTTTAAACAGCCTAGCTTTTGGTGCTGAATATACGATTAACAATCGTAGTGAGGTTGCGACGTATTTTGACGTAACGGATGACGCTATCACGTTAAAAGACGCATATCGTTCGGACGATCTTACATTAAATGTTAAAGTCAGTGAGAGACTTGACAAGAACTTACCAGACGATGCAAAGGTTGTCATAGATATAGGAGAACATGATCTGGAGATAAAAAATCTCAATCCTTTAACCGACGATAATCTTTTTACTGGCGGAAGTGAGTCTCAGGTTGAGTTTGATAACCCCGATATTAAAGCTAAAAATATAACCTTGAATAGAACGAGCTTAATACTTGGCACTTCGGAAACCGTAAAAGCCGATACTCTAACTATGATCGGTAACGATAAGTCAAGAGATGAATTAGCCGTTGCCGCAAATGCGGCTGCGACGATAGACGTAAAAGATTTTAAAGCTTCAAATATGAGGGTTTTGGTAGGTAATTACACCCCAAGTCAATACGGCGAATATAATAATCAAGGCATAACCATAACCGGCGATGCGAATGTATTAAATTCTACGTTTTTTAATATGGAAACAAGCGTGCAAAAGGCTAAAAAACGGTATAGTCCTTTTAAAAGCAAATAGCTTTAATAATGACGTTACGACGGCTAATAAAACCGGCGTGGCTTTGGAATTTAATCCAAAGTTAGGGTTAGAATTCAGCGACAAATTAAATCGGAACTTCAAATACGGCGACTTTATCGAAGCTAGCGAGCTATACGATACGTCGCTTAGACTGACAAACGACGGTAAAACGCTAGTTATGGACTCCGTAGCCAATGACAAGGCAATCGGCAGCAAGCCCTATGAACTACAAAAAGAATATTATACTAATATGTTAGAAGAAGTCAATGAAGATAATCATGATAAAGACAGTGCGCCGATAGACGAGACTAAAAAAGCTGAAGTCGTAGCAAATTTACAAGGCAGAATAGATTTGCTAACCGAGCAGATTAATGAGTCTCAAGCGTTAGAGGCGGCAAATGCAGGCAAAAGCGAAGTTGAGCAGAAACAAGCTCAAAATGAGTTTTTCGTTCAAAAATCAGCTGAAATTTCAAATACAAATAAAACTACAGCTTCAGCCATCTTAACCGGTCTGGTGCAGTAGTAAAGGCGAAGCAAATACGCTTATCTTAAACGATAGGATAGAAAATGGCAAGGTGGCTGAAAATATCTCAACCGAGCAAACGAGCAACGCAAGCACGATAAACAATCTAAATTCTGCAACTTCAAGCATAAATTCCGTTATAAATTTAAGCAACGAAGTCTCTATCGGAAATAGAATCGCAATGAGTAAAAATCCTTTTGACACCTATGCGGCTAAAATTTCAGCTTTAAGATTTGCAAGTGTCGGCAGCGATATGAGCGCGGACTACGTAGATATTTACGACAATAGCTTATGGGGCAACGTGTTTGGCGGTGCAAACATCATAGACGGCGATAGCGGAGCGATATATGGTGCGACTATCGGTTATGACAGAAAAGTAGGCGATAATGCGCTCTTGGGCGTTTATTTTACCTATGCAAATGCCGAGGTTAAAGATAAGCTTATCAAGCAAGAGAGCGATAACTTCCAGCTTGGAGTTTATTCAAACATCACGTTTGCAAAAGATTACGAAGCAAATTTTAAAATTTACGGACAAATCTCACCTACCGATCAAAGCATATATCTAAGCTCAATAAACGGCACAAACACAAGCGACTTTACCAGAAAGTCGTTGGGGATTAGCGCCGATGTGGGCAAAAATTTCTCTTTTAGCGACAATACCTTTATCGTTAAGCCGTTTATCGGAGCGAACTATTACTTTACAAAAACTCCGTCTTATAAAGAGAGCGGAACAATGCTCGCTAAGGACGTATCAAGCTCTACTAATAACACCGTTAGCCTTGAAATAGGTGCGGAGCTAAGAAAATATTTCAGCGAAAATAGTTATATTTATACTACTCCAAAGATAGAGCAATACGTGGTAAATAACGGCGATCATTACGTATCAAGCCTAAACGGCGTAACGCTTCCTAAAGACTAGACGGGGGAAACCCGTCTAACTTAATCTTATAGCAAAATAAAAGACAATACCCAAATGCTTAGCATACCTACGACACCCATAATGAAAGTCATCATGGTTTGAGTGCGGTATCCTTGTTGAGGAGACATTTTGCTAAAATTCGTAACGACCCAAAAATAACTGTCGTTTGCGTGTGAAACGGTCATAGCTCCCGCTCCTATCGCCATAACGCAAAGCGCCGCCGCCATTTCGCTGGTAAGTCCGAGCGCGTCCATAAGCGAATCGGCGGAGTTAAACATACCCATTATGGAAGCCGTCGTGATAATGGCTACGGTTGAACTTCCTTGGGCGGTTTTTAGTATGGCGGAGATGATGAACGGAAAGAAAATACCCGCCGCTTTTATGACTTTAGCGTTTTCTTTTATAAACTCGACAAAGCCCGCATCGGTTATGACTTTACCTAAAACCCCGCCCGCTGCGGTTATAAAAAGAATAGGTCCGACTATTTTTAACGATTCGTTTGTTATTTCGTTAAATTCGCCGAGTTTATGCGTATTTGCGAGCAAGAAAACGGCACATATCACGCCTATGGCAAGCGCTATTATAGGATTGCCTAAAAATCCCATCAACGAACCGCATATGCCGCTTATTTTTAAAATTTTAGCGATTGAACCAAGTGCCATAAATAAAATCGGCATAATAATCGGCGCTATGCTCAAAAAGCCGTTTGGAAGTTTGCCGTATTGCTTGATTAGATCGTCGTAACTCTTGGCGATAACCGCATCGGCTTCTTTTTCGTCTATCGTTACGTCTTGACCGATTTTTTTAGCGAAAAAATATACTCCTGCAAGAACGGGCAACGAAATGACAGTACCCATAACGATGACGAGCAGTAAATTTCCGCTAAGTCCGAGTGCGCCGGCTGCCGCGATCGGTCCCGGAGTCGGCGGTATAAAGACGTGAGATGCATAAAGTCCGCCGCTTAGCGCTACGGACATACCGACCGGATTTGCCGAAATTTTCTTATAAAGCGCCTCTCTAATCGGGTTTAATACAACAAAACCGCTATCGCAAAATACGGGAATGCCTACTACCCAACCCATAATGAGCATAGCAAGCTCGGGACGCTTTTGTCCTACTAGATTTACGACTATATCGGCAAGCTTTAGCGCCGCACCGGTTTTTTCCAGCACGGTTCCTATAAGTGCGCCGAATATGATGACGATACCGATACTTTTAAACGTTCCGCTAAAGCCGTCGCCTATAATGCCGGGAATTTTATCAAGATGAATACCGGCGACGATAGCAAGCGCAAGAGATATCGTCATTAACGCCAAGAAAGGATGCACTTTAAGCTTTGAAATCATCCATATCATTACGGCTATGGCGATTACAAAACTTATAATCAAATAAATTCCGCTCATAAAGACTCCTTAAGGTTAAAATATCGTTGTGTTTATATTAGCAAAATTTCCTTATAAAATATATAAAAATACTTAAAATTAAATATTAAATTTTTGTCCGTTTATATAGTGGCAGATAAAGCCGAGAGATAAAAATAGACCGAGTTTATCGGGATATTATCGCATATTCGCCGCATAAATCATATCCAATAAATTCTGCATATTGAAATTAAAATTTTGTTATAACTTAAACCGAACATAGCGCTATTTCACAAAAGAGAAGCCCACGCCGATCTTATTCGTATGTTTATTATAGTCGATCAAGCTCTCGCCGTATCCGCTAAAATACTTTGCATAGCCGTAAATTCCGCTATTTCCGAGCGGAAACAGCCAACCCAGCTCAAACGCGCCTTTATTTGTCTTGTCAAATTGCAAATTGTTCCTAAACATTGCGCTTAAAAAATGTCTGCCTAACGGATAAATCGCCGTTATATCGGCACGCCCGAGATATTTTTCTATGCCCGGATTATCATCGTCATGCTCTTTTATTCGCACCCACGCACGCGGCATTAAAACCAGCTCGCCGACGCTAAATTGCGCCTGTGTATATAGCCTATTCCAAGAGCGTGAATTTTCGCCGCCTTGTCCGTTGCTCTCGTGCAGAAGTCCGAATTTTAAATACTCCAAATTTGGCAACTCGCCGAAATTTATCGGGAAAGTAACGAAAATTTCAGGACGATAATTCGTCTCTCGAAACGGCGTCGAGCTTTTTGCCGTTTGCCACCACGACTCTTGCGTGTATGCTGCCGTGATCGTTTCATTTAGTCCGAAAACATCGTGAAATAAAGGCTTTTGAAAGCTAATTTGAAAATTCGTTTCAAATCTTTTTCTGCCGTTGATTTGCTTAAACGCAACCGAGGCGGGCAAAAGATAGTTTAGTTTGTAGGTCTGAAGCCCTAAAATTTCATCAATATTATACGGCTCGTCGCTTAGTTTTTTTGCCAGTTTATCGGGTCTAATCGGGCTATACGGGCTAATTTTGGCTGTATTTAAACTAGCGTTTTCATCTGTTTTTTCGGCATTTTTGGTCTGCGTTAAGGTTAAATTTTGTTCGTTTAAGCTTAAAGCTTTTTGTGCGGCTAGTTTATAATAAATCATCGCATTTGCGCTATCGCCCGCATTTTCGTAAATTTGCGCCTGTTCGTAAAGCTCTTGTGCGTTTTTTGCAAACAGGCTTATAAATGCCGTTAAAATGATTAAGATTTTTTTCAAATTTTGACCTTTGTCGCGATCTCATAATCGCTAAAATAGTTAATGTTAAAAAATTCTTGCGCGTTATCAAACCCAACTTTTTTGCATTTGCAACGGCTTTGCAAAAGCTCTATTTTATGCTCGCCGCTTTCATAAATTTCGCGTGCGACGTTCGCCAGCTTGACGCTAAAAAATCCGCAAAGCGAGTGAGTGTGAAAGCTGTCCGTAGGAACGACCATATCAAATATATCTGTAAATTCATAAAGCCTTTTAACGCATTCAAAACTCACAAACGGCATATCGGCGGGGATTATAAAAATATGACCCGAATCAAAATTTGATAATATGCTAAAAATTGCCAACATAGGCGAAAAATCGGCATCTTTTTTTCGTTTTGGGTTTGCGGACGGATTATCCGCCTCGTCGTAAATTTTGCTTAAATTCGGCTTTTGTTTGATGATACACGATAAATTCGTATCTTTTATAATCCTTAGCGGCGGGTCAAATTTGTCTAGCTTGGCACTTATAAAGACGTTTTTAAAGATCGCGCCGAATTTCTCAAACTGATAGTGCGTGAGCGTCGGCGCACCGCCAAACGGCATAAGACACTTATCTTGCCCCATTCGCGAGCTTTTGCCTCCGGCTAAGATCACGCATATCGGAAATTTTTTCAATTTTTAGCCTTTATTTTTGAGAACGTATATGTCATTGCGG
>JAJQAF010000227.1:5164-5721 GCA_021203945.1 Campylobacter sp. | reverse complement strand
AAGCTCTACGCGCTTTAAATTTAGCTCGTCGGATTCCTCTTTGCGCTTTTTTAAAATAACGCTTAAGGCGTCAAATTCGCTCTTGTCTATTTCGTTATATTCGTAAAAAAATTGCGCATCGTCAAGCAGCGACGTAAATGCGAGTATATATTGCATTTCAAGAGCTATTAACGCGTCTAACGAAACGGCGTTAAAATAAATTTTACCGATTTGAAAAGCGGTCAAATTCGCCAGCTCTTCGTTTTTATAAATCTCCTCTATTCCGGAATATAATAAAATTTTATTCGCCGCATCGCTAGCGCCCCCGTCAAACAGCAGATATTCTATCTTTGCCGTGATTGCACCCGATTTAGTAACATAGCCGCCGTCGGAGCCGGGGACAAAGGTATATCGCCCGTCAAAGGAGATATTTAGTCGTTTATTTTGCGCTTTATCAAATGAGCTATTTTTGTTAAAATCTCTTAAGCTCTCACGCTTTGCACTTTGAGCCAAGGCGATAATCTCGGCTAAATTTCCTCCGTAAATCTCGCATATAAAGCAAAGTAATATTAAAATTT
>JAJQAF010000227.1:396-5154 GCA_021203945.1 Campylobacter sp. | reverse complement strand
CACCTTTTAATAAAATTTATCGTATGTTTTATATTTGAAAACGTTAAATTTTAAAATTTTAGATAAAACAAAGCCTCAATAAAAAATCAAGGGTAAGTTTAAGTATCAATGGAAGCTTTTTACTAGATTTCCCACAAGCAAATTCCACCCGTCCACTAAAACGAATATCAGCAATTTAAACGGCAATGAGATCATAACGGGAGGAAGCATCATCATACCCATAGCCATCAAAACGGAGCTAACGACCATATCTATAACCAAAAACGGCAGATAAAGCAAAAAGGCTATCTCAAACGCCGTCTTTAACTCGCTTATCATAAAAGCCGACATAGCGATACTCAGCGGAATTTCATCTATATTTGCCGGATTTTGTAAATTTCTAATCCTGAAAAATAGCGCAAGATCTTTTTCTCTAGTATTTTTTACCATAAAATTCTTAAATGGCTTTGCGCTACGTTCAAACATCTCTTCATAGCCTATTTGTTCCGCAAGATAAGGCTTAATGCCCTCGTCGTAACTTTGCTTGCCGATCGGTTCCATTATAAAAAACGTCAAAACCATCGCAAGCGAAATCAGAACCGTTGAAGGCGGAACTTGTTGCGTTCCCATCGCTTGACGTAAAAACGAAAATACGATGATAAGACGAAGAAAACTCGTCATCATAAAAATCAGCGACGGAGCAAGAGCAAGTATGGTTAAAAAGATTAAAACGTTCAGCGAATTTACGAGCTGTTGCGGACTGCTCGGCGCGCTTAAACTTAAATTTATAGTAGGAACGACCACTTCGTTCGCTCCGAAAGATACGCAAAATAAAGCGGCTAGGACAAATAGCGCTTTCACAACTATTTTCCTATATCAAGGATACTTTTTCTGGTAGCCTCTTTGCTCTTTTTATCAAGCGATACAAAATGTATTTCTACGCGATTGTTCCTGGCTTTGCCCTCAGCGGTTTGATTGCTCGCAAAAGGCTCATACGACGCCCTACCCGAAGCGATTAGTTTTTTAGCATCGACTCCGTCGCTCATAAGTTGCTCCACTACGCTTATCGCGCGAGCCGTAGAAAGTTGCCAATTATCTTTAAAAATAGAATTTATATCAGGATTTTGATCGTCGGTATGCCCTATGACATTGACTTTTACGTCAGGATCCAGCTTAGCCGCAACCATAGAAATTCTCTTTAAAAACAACCTTGCGTCGTCGTTTTCTATCTGTGCCTTACCTCGCTCAAACAGTAATGCGGCGGGCAACCTAATAACAAATCCGTCTTCGCTTTCGTCTATGGTGATCTCAGGCGCACCGTTTGCGCTTAGAAGCTCGTTTATCGTTTTTATCGCCGCGGATAACTCGCTTTTAGTAGTGGATTTTCCCTTGGTTTTCTTAACTTGCTTTTCCAGTTCGCTCTCTTGTTCGTCTTGGTTATCGGGTCTCGCACCGCCTTCAAGCACGCTTAGCGCACCGGCTAACGATCCGACGGCGGCTTCTACCTTTTTGGCGTCCATAGTCGACATAGAAAGTAGTAAAACGAAAAAACAAAGTAAAAGCGACATCAAATCCCCGAACGTAGCAAGCCATTCGGGCATACATTTCGGACATTCGCTGGGTTTTATTAATTTTGCCATCTTAAATTTTACTCAAATTGACTTTTTCTATCTTTCGGAGGCAAGAAAGCAAGAAGTTTCGCTTCAAGAGTTCTAGGATTGTCTCCGGCTTGAATAGCCATGATCCCCTCCAAAACGACTTGTTTTTCAAGGGCTTCGTCCGCATCACGTATCGAAAGTATATTAGCGACCGGAGAGCCTACGATATTTCCTATCATAGCGCCGTAAAGCGTAGTAAGCAAGGCAACCGCCATAGATGGACCGATCGCGCTGGGATCGGACATATTTAAAAGCATCGCAACCAGACCGATAAGAGTTCCTATCATACCCATAGCACCCGAAAAACCGCCGACTTGCTCAAAAATTTTAATATTACTCGAATGCCTTGAGCTGGATTGATCCATATCTATCTCTAAAAGTGCGCGAATAGTGTCCGGTTCATTACCGTCGACTGCCATCGACAGACCTTTTTTTAAAAACAGATTAATCTCGTTATTTACGTCGCTTTCAAGTGCAAGTATCCCGTCTTTACGGGCTTTTGTCGAATAATCTACAATTTTTTTAATAGTATCGGTAAGATTGATTTGAGTAGGCTTGACCGCTATACCGTAAAATTTAAATATGCTTTTCAACGTTTCCATTTTAAAGCCGACCATCAAAACGCCGATAGTTCCGCCGAAAACGATCATAATGGACGGAATGTCGATATAAGGTCCGACCCCAACGCCTATCGCCATTGATCCCAGCAACAAAACCATCGTTAAAACCCAACCGACAACGGTTCCTAAATCCATTCTGTCTCGCTTTTATCTTTAGTTTATTATAACTGCCTATTCTATTAAGTTTTTGTTGAAAAAATCGTTAAATTAAAAAAAATATTTGCGTTTTTTTGATACAATCTTGAAAATTTTTACCTTAAGGGCTTAAAAATGAACGACACAAGCATAATAATCCTAGCGGCGGGACTTGGCACAAGAATGAAATCAAAGCGCCCGAAGGTGCTTTTTGAACTTTGCGGCGAGCCGATGATCATCCACGTCCTAAGACAAGCTTACGCCATAACCGATGACGTAAGCGTCGTGCTTCACTATGAAAAAGAATTGATTGGCAGAAAGATAAAAGAAATTTTCCCTCGGACGAAAATTTACGTTCAAGATCTGCAAAATTTCCCGGGCACGGCGGGCGCTATAAAAAACGTAACGCTAAGCGGACAAAAGATCATCGTTACGTGCGGAGATATGCCGTTGGTCAAATCAACGGATTTTATGAGACTGGCTAATTCGGATGCCGATATAGCGATGAGTTGCTTTGAAGCGATCGATCCGTTCGGTTACGGACGCGTAATAATAAAAAACGGCAAGGTCGAAAGCATAGTTGAGCAAAAAGACGCCAGCGAAGCGCAACTTGCAGTAAAAAGCGTAAATGCCGGTTGCTACTGCTTTAAACGTGAAATTTTGGAAGAAATTTTACCGTTGATAAAAAACGAAAATGCGCAAAAAGAATTTTACCTTACCGATACAATAAAGCTCGCAAACGAACATGGATTTAAATGCGTAGCCGTAAATGTCTGCGAGAAAAATTTTATGGGTATAAACGATAAATTTCAGCTTAGTATCGCTGAAAAAATCATGCAAGACGAAATCAAACAAAATTTGATGAAATCGGGCGTTTTGATGCGAATGCCGGAGAGTATATTTATCGACGGCAGAGCGAAATTCCAAGGCGAATGCATACTTGAAGAAAACGTAAGTATTTTGGGCGCTTGCGTCATCAAAGATAGCGTCGTCAAAAGCTCAAGCGTGATTGAAGATAGCTTGATAGAAAACTCGGACATAGGTCCGCTCGCGCATATTCGTCCGAAAAGCGAAATAAAAAATACGCATATAGGCAATTTCGTCGAGGTCAAAAAAGGCGTACTAGACGGCGTAAAAGCCGGGCATTTGAGCTATCTGGGCGATTGCGAGATAGATTGCGGCACAAACATAGGTTGCGGAACTATCACGTGCAACTATGACGGCAAAGCAAAACATAAAACCGTTATCGGCAAAAACGTATTTATAGGCTCCGATACGCAACTCGTCGCACCGATAAATATAGGCGACGACGTTTTAATCGCAGCGGGAAGCACGCTGACAAACGACGTGCCGAAAGGATCGCTTGCGATAAGTCGCGCAAAACAGGAAAACAAAGCCGGATTTTTCTATAAATTTTTTGGTAAAAACGATGCTGAAAAATAAAAAAATTTTACTTGCCGTTTGCGGTAGCATCGCCTTTTACAAAGCTTTTGAAATTTTATCTTTACTAAAAAAGCAAGGAGCGGACGTCTATGTCGCATTAAGCGACGGAGCTCTTAAATTTTGCTCTATTTGCGGCTTTGAAGCTCTTAGCGAACACCGTATTTTAAGCACTCAAAGCGAAGACTGGCAAGGCGGAGTAAATCATATAAACTATGCAAAAATGGATCTCGTGCTAATAGCTCCGGCATCGGTAAATACGATAAATAAGCTTGCAAACGGCATTTGCGATAACGTTTTTATGCAAACGCTGATCGCCGCTTCACAAGTTCCGTTTCTTATCGCTCCGGCGGCAAACGACAAGATGATTGCGCATTTTGCAACGCAAGAAAGTTTAAAAATTTTAAAATCTCACGGTGCCGGTATCGTTGAGCCGAGAGATAAAATTTTAGCATGCGGAGACGTCGGTAAGGGCGGACTTGCAGATCCGCAAACCATCGTCTATGAGGTCGTTAGAAAACTTAGCGAACAAAATTTCAAAGATAAAAACGTCCTAATTACCGGCGGTGCTACGATAGAAAAAATCGACGACGTGCGGGCGATAACGAATCTTTCAAGCGGCAAAATGGCAAAAGCGCTTGCGGACGCATTTTATTTTGCGGGAGCAAGCGTAACGCTTGCGGCAAGCTTTAAAACGCAAGATTTACCTTATAAAACGATAAAATTTAGCTCAAGTAAAGAGCTTTTGCAAATCTGTAAGCACGAGTGCGAAAATGCCGATTTACTCGTGATGTGCGCCGCGGTTAGCGACTACGTAAGCAAGCAAAATTTAAAAGGTAAATTAAAAAAAGAGGAGATTGGCGGATTTTGGCGACTTGAACTTGCGCAAAATTTTGATATTTTGCAAAATTTAGTAAAATTTAGGT
>JAJQAF010000227.1:0-386 GCA_021203945.1 Campylobacter sp. | reverse complement strand
AAAAATGCTTTTAAATAAGGATTTAGACGCCGTTTGCCTAAATGTCCTTACGGAGAAAAATAACTTCGGTAGCGACGAAAACGAGATAAATTTTATAACCAAAAACGGCGAAATTAAACTGGCGACGGCGCAAAAAAGTAAAATAGCCGAACAAATCGTGCGATTAGCAAGCAAACTATGATAGAAAAAATTTCACGCGTTCAAAAAATAGCCTCTACGCAAAATATCACGGCAATACCGATAAATACCTCGTTGCCCATAAGTCTTAAAGTTTCCGAAAAAATAGGCTTTAATCGCTATATTTTAAAATTTGCAAACAAAAACCTAAACACGAAAAGCGCAAAAATGCTGTAAGGCGGCGGCTAATACTGGGGCGTAATAGAGAG
>JAJQAF010000158.1 GCA_021203945.1 Campylobacter sp. | reverse complement strand
TTTTTCTAGCAAAGAATTATACAACTATTTTGATAAATTATATATAATATTTAGTATATAACGAAAAAATATGCTAAAATGCTACAAAATATTTCAAATATCTCAATCAAAGGAGCGAAAATGAAGCCTAAAATTTCAGTGGGAGCGCTAGGCGGAACGATTTGTATGAGCGCAAACGGAAATAAAGGCGGCGTAAAGCCTAGTTTTAGCGCGGAAGACTTGGTCGGCGCGATACCCGTTTTGAAAGACATGGCTCAAATCAAAGCCAAAACCATCTTAGCCGTTCCAAGCGGAAGTATAAAGATAAAAGATCTGATAGAGGTCTATAAATGGGCAAAAGAGCAGATCAAAGACGGCGCTAAGGGCGTAGTGATAACGCAAGGCACGGACACGCTTGAAGAGAGTGCGTTTTTTTTAAATTTAATCTGGGACGAGGCTAGTCCGCTCGTAATTACGGGGGCGATGAGAAATCCCGACAATATCAGCGCCGACGGTGCGGGAAACATATACGCCGGCATTATTACGGCTTTAGACGAGCGGAGCCGAGATCGCGGTGTTTTAGTCGTATTAAACGATACTATTCACAGTGCAAAATGGGCTCATAAAAGCAACACTTTCTCGCTTCAGACTTTCGTGTCCGTAAATGCGGGCATCCAAGGCATAATCGCCGAAGAACGCGCGATTTACGTAAGCGCGCCCATAACAAGAAAAATTTACAAAGCTCCGAATAGAGTTCCGAAAATCGCCGTTTTGCAAAGTTTTTTAGGAGATGACGGCGAGCTAATAAGGCTTGCGGCGGCGAATTTTGACGCTATCGTCATAGGCGGGTTCGGTGCGGGACACGTATCTTTTGATATGACGGACGAGCTAAAAAATGTAAAAATTCCGATCGTTATAGCCTCAAGAACAGGTAGCGGAATTTGCGCGACGAAGACTTACGGCTACAAAGGCTCCGAAATCGATCTACAAGAAAACGGCTGCATAATGTCGGGCTGGCTTTCACCGATAAAATCAAGACTCTTACTGATGGTTCTAATGGCAAACGATATGCCGATAGAGCTGATAAAAGGCGAATTTGAGAGTTTTTAACGCTAAATTTGAACTGTTTTTATATTATTTTTATGTATAATTATTCTAAATTTAAGAGGTAAAGATAATGTATAACGGTTCAAATCGCCCGATAACGACTACGGAATTCATAGTAAATGAATTGCGCCAAGACATCTTAAACGGCAACATAAAATCCGGTCAAAGACTAAGGCAACACGAAATTTCGGAAAAATTCAGAGTAAGCCCGACGCCCGTAAGAGAGGCGTTGAAAATTTTAACCGCCGAAGGGTTGATAGATTTTGACTCCTATAAAGGTGCGATCGTAAAGGGGCTTTGTTACAAGGACGCAAAAGACATTTACGACTTAAGAAATCTGCTTGAGCCGAAGCTGATCGCCGACGGCTTTGAAAACTACGATGAAAAATATCTTCAAGAAGCCGTTGAGATACAAGATAAAATCGAGCTTTGTGCAGACTTGAACGAGTGGGCTATTTTAAACGGAGAATTTCATAAATGCTTTTGGAAAAGCGAGGTCGGAAGCAGAACTTTTAACATAGTTGAGACCTTAAAAGCGGCGGCGATACCTTACGTTTCGCTATCTTTAATGTATAAAAAAGAACATATCGAGCTATCCAACAAAGAACACAGGCAAATAATAAAAGCTTACGAGCAAAAAGACTTACAAAATCTCATACGACTTAGCGTAGAGCATACCAATAAAACCAAAGATATTTTACAAGAGGCTATAAACAATAGTAGTATTTAACGGCGAATTCAACTTCGTTCTCAAAATTTAGCTAATTTATAAAATTTTACCGCTAAATTTTACATAAATCAAAGCAAATCACGATTTTTTTGATTTATTTTTTGTAAAATAACGCATATCACGAACAAAGGACAAACGATGACTTTTAAAGAGGCGTTAAAGACCTTCCCGTATAAATGCACGGATTTCAAAGGCAGAGCCGCAAGGTCGGAATATTGGTATTTTTCTACGTTCATATATTTTTTATCGCTTTTACTGCTTGCAACTTCGTTTGCGGTAATAAAATTTTTAGGAGCATAAAAATGGAAGCGTCTTCCTTGCAGCAATTTGTCATAGTATTGCTTGTCTGCGCGGTCATACCCGTGCCCTTGCTAATAACGGGGTATTCGCTGGGGTTAATGTGGGTAATATTTTTATCCGAGACAGAGATGCTCGGATCGATCTTAATAGCGATTTTACCTTTAATCGTCGCGATGCTATTGCTGGTAATATCGTCTATTAGTCTAACCGTAAGAAGACTTCACGACTTGGGTTTTAGCGGTCTATGGATACTACTAAATTTTATACTGTTAATAAATATGGTTTTAACATTACTGCTAGCCTATAAAAAGGGTTCGCCCGGCAAGAATAAATTCGGAGAAGATCCGCTATCGAGCATATGATGAATTTCGTTACGGCACTCCGTAGATTTCAGCTTAAATTGCCGCACCGTTCATTAATTTTTACTCGCTAAATCTCATATCCGCACCGTTTATTTCGTGCAAATATACTTTGTTACGATTTTAATATAGCAAAATTTTGCCGTCGATAATATTTTTGACAACAATAGAAAAACTTTTATTAAACGTAGAATATAAAATTCAAAGATTAGATTTTATATGATTTCCACATAATCCAAAAAATTCAAACTCTTGCAAGTTCTGATTTCAATTGATTTTAAAATTTAAAAGCCGTTGTAGTGGAATTTACCTCAATCCGCTTTAATAAATTCCACTTCGCTTATACCGACAAGCCAAACCCTTAACTACGATAGTAACCTCAAGTCTTTGCGATGAAGGCAGAAATTTTTTAGAAAATTTTAGCTTTACATAATTTAATCTCGATTTTTATAATTTGCGTATAAAAATACAACCGCTATGTTTACCGCTGACTACATAGGCACAGATTTTATCCGTATTCGCCTTGTAGCTTTATCGCTACTCTTGTTTTAAAATCTTATCAGTATTAAAATTCTTATTCGCTTGAATATTTTAGAAGCTTGAATATCAAGACGGAAATTCTCTAAAATTTCTCTAAATTTAACTTCTGAAATTCCAAAACGGTATATGTATTTGTTTTTAATGGATTACCGTCGGTTGAGCCATGACTTTATTATATCGGCATTACCCTAATATTCGGACTTAAATTTTCCTGCAATACGGTTTCTATCGCAAATAGCGTTCCGCTAGCCCCGCTTGCACAACCTGAACATGCACCTAGATAGCGGATATATACGTCGATATTTTGCGTATTGTCTTTTCTGATGTCTAAAATTTCAAGGTTGCCGCCGTCCATCATTAGCATCGGACGAATGTCTTTATCTATAACGGATTCAACCGCTTTAAGCTGTCCGACAACAGTCATATCATCAAAGCTTATATCGCTTAAACTATGGTTAATTTGCGCGTCTGCTTGGGCTTTTAGTTTTTCTTGTTCTATTTCGGCACGCGTATCTCGTAAAATATCTACCAAGTAATATTCGCGTTTCTCATGACCGCCCGGCTTAACGCAGGATTTACAAAACGCTCCCGCTTTGGTATATTGAGTTATCTCCTCGACTGTTTTTAAATCGTTTAGACGAATGACCTCTTTTATCGTACCAAGGCTTACTCGCGCGCATTCGCAAACTATAATCTCGTCTTCGAAATGCTCGGGATCAACTCCTTTATAGCTTGCAGCCGCCGCTTTTATTACGTCGTATGCCATTACCGAGCAGTGCATTTTTTGCGGTGGAACGGCAGGTGTATCGGGTGTATCGCGCATAGCTTTTTCTACATCTATGTTTGTGATTTTGACCGCTTCATCGACTGTTTTGCCGATACAAAGCTCCGCCATCGTATCGGAGCTTGCTATTGCCGTTCCGCATCCGAAACTTTTAAATTTAGCGTCGATTATGGTATTTGTAGCTTCATCTACGAGCCAATAAAGCCTAACGGCATCGCCGCAACTTTCAGCACCAAAGTCCGCTACGATTAGTTTTGCATTTGCTTTTTTAGCGTCTTCTTCCGTTATTTCGCCCATAAATTTTGGATTATTCATCCTGTCTTGCACTATTTGAGAGTATTCGTCCCAAATTGAGCCGCCTATTAAACTATTTTTTGCCATTTGTTCCTCTTTCGCGGATCTATTTAAACGATCCTTTCTTTGATTTAAACTAAAATTTTAAGCGTTAAAGTCCGCTCACATGACCTTCGGGCGCATATGCAAAAGTGCTTGATATGGCTCTTAGCCTAGTTATCGCATTTTTTATATGTTTTATGGCGTAGTCGATCTCTTCTTCGGTGTTAAAACGAGAAAGCGAAAGACGAAGCGCCGTATGCGCGAGCTCTTTATCTGCGCCGATAGCTTCCATTATAGGATTGCTCTCAAGCGTTTCGCTGGCGCACGCCGATCCCGTAGATGCCGCAATCCCCGCACGATTCAAATCCCAAAGCATAGCCTCACCCTCTACGCCCTTTATGGACGCTAAAATAGTATTAGGCACCCGATGTTCGGGCTTTCCTACCACACTTACGTCCGAAATTTCTAAAAGCGCATTTTCTAACTTATCGCGCAAACGACGCACGTGCGAGTCTTCAAAGTTCATATATTTGTTTGCGAGCTCAAGCGCTTTTCCCATTCCGACGATTCCTGCTACGTCAAGCGTTCCGCTCCTACGTCCGCCCATATGTTCGCCGCCGTGAAGTAAGCTGCTTAGCGGTATGCTATCTTTTATATAAAGTCCTCCCACGCCTTTTGGTCCGTGAAATTTATGCGCCGAAAAGCTTAGAAAATCTATATCCAGCTCCTGCACGTTGATTGGAATTTTGCCGACGGCTTGGACGCCGTCACTATGAAATAACGCGCCGTATTCATGGGCTATCGCCGCAAGCTCTTTGATAGGAAATATCATGCCCGTTTCGTTATTCGCCGTCATTACCGAAACTAACGCAACATCATCACTCATCGCGTCTCTTAGTTGTTGCGGAGTGATGACGCCTTCGCTATTTACATCGAGTACTGTTACCTCAACGCCGAATTTTTTGAGAAATTGGCAAGTTGAGGCGATGGCAGGGTGCTCTACGGCGGTCGTTACGATACGTTTTTTCTCGCCGGTCGCGATTTTATCGAAATATATACCTTTTACAACCCAGTTGTTGCTCTCGGTAGCGCACGATGTAACTACTATATCGTCGCTATCTTTTGCGTTTATGCCTACGTATAATTGATCAAGAGCCGTTCTAAGCGCCGGATGGGTTTCCGAGCCGAATTTGTGTAACGAATTAGGATTACCGTATTTTTCGCAAAAAAACGGTTTCATTAGCTCAAAAGCTTCGGGATCGACCATTGTAGTAGCGTTATTGTCTAAATATACTCTCAAAATTTTCCCTTAATTAGGATATATTTTATCCTTTTTATTTTTGATGGGATATTATAACAAATTTGATAAAAAATAGTTTAAAATTTTAGGCTAATTTTTTCAATTTCTACCGAATTTTGATATTAAAAATATATTGAAATTCTTTATCATAATTTGTATTTATCGCAATCGGCGCATTGCGTTATAAAAAAGGGCTAAAAATATCTGAATATTTAATTGTTTTCTTAAGGAAAATAATTTTGTATTCGGTTTAACCTTGTATAATTTCAGATTTAATCATGGGCTCGGAAACGTTAATGT
>JAJQAF010000161.1 GCA_021203945.1 Campylobacter sp. | reverse complement strand
GGAGTAGAATTTGATCTTATTTATGATCCTGTCGGCTTTTTAACGCTTTTTGCAAATTTAGATAAATTTAAAAATGAGATTTTATATATTCATCAGGGCGGGATTTTGGGCAATATAAGTCAAAAAATGAGATATGAAAGAAAAATTAATAAAATATTTTAAAAAGGACGGATCATGAAATTTTTACATACGACGGATAGTGATTTTGGGACAAAATTTTCACAGTTGGTGAAACGTTCCGATATGGATATGAGCAGCGTTTTGCCGACTGTTACGCAGATAATTCAAGAGGTTAAAGAGGGCGGAGACGTTGCTCTTTTTACACAGATTGCTAAATTCGATAAATTTAGCCCGATTAGCAAAAACGACTTGATGATTGACGTAAAAGAGATGTCGCGCGCTTATGACGGGCTTAGCAACTCACTAAGACTAGCGTTAAATTTAGCATACGATAGGATAAAAGCCTATCACGAGCACTCAAAACCACAAAGTTGGACATTTAAAGACGAGTATGATATTTTACTCGGTGCGAAATATACGCCGTTAGATCGTGCCGGGCTTTATATTCCGGGCGGCAAAGCGGCTTATCCTAGCTCGCTTTTGATGAATGCTGTGCCTGCCATAGTGGCGGGAGTTGAGGATATAATAGTTTGCACGCCTGCAATCGGCGGTAAAGTTAATCCGCTTTTGTTGGCAGCCATGCATCTTTGCGGCATAAAGACGGCTTTTAAAGTAGGCGGAGCAAGCGCGATAGCCGCCATGGCATACGGCACGCAGAGCATACCCAAAGTTGATGTGATAACCGGTCCCGGAAATATTTACGTGGCAACAGCTAAAAAGCTGGTCTATGGCGAAGTAAATATAGATATGATCGCCGGTCCCAGCGAGATAGGCATAATAGCCGACGAAAGTGCCGATCCGCGCCATATAGCTATTGATATGCTAAGCCAAGCCGAACATGACGAGCTTTCAAGCAGCTTTTTGATAACGCCGGTAGAATCTTTTGCCAGAAAGGTTCAAATGTATGTTGAAGACGAGCTTAAGACCATAAAACGAGAGCCTATCGCGTCCGTTAGTATGCGAAATAAATCGGCGATAATCGTAGCGAAGGATATGAAAGAGTGCGTGGAGCTTATGAACGAGCTTGCGGTTGAACACCTTGAGATCGCTACCAACGAAGCGCTTGGATATATGGATGAGATAAAACATGCCGGAGCTATATTTTTCGGGCATTTTACGCCTGAGGCGATGGGCGATTATTTGGCAGGACCAAATCATACGTTACCGACAGGCGGTAGCGCGCGCTTTTACTCGCCGCTTGGAGTTGAGAATTTTATGAAAAGAAGTTCGATAATTTCCATAAATAAAAAAGGAATAAAAGAGCTAGGTAAAGCCTGCATGCAGTTAGCGGAGGCTGAAGGACTAGGCGCTCATGAACGTTCCGTTAGAGTTCGTTTAGACGATTAATAAAGCTTAAATTTATAAAATTTAAGCTACGATAAAGCAAAATTATAAGGACATGAAATGCAAATAAACGCGTCATCGGTTAATTCAAATTACATCTCTCAAAAATCGGACGAACAAAAAGCCAGGCAAGAGAAAGCGTTACAAAATATATCTGCCGCACGTGCTTTAAGCGGCGTCGACGGAGCGAATTTGACTATCGCCGATTCTTTACTAACTCAGAGCAATACGCTTGAACAAGGTATCTCAAATGCAAACGACGCAATAGGAATGCTAGGGATTGCCGATTCTACGCTTTCAAATTTGAGCCAAAGCGCAAACCGCATAAACGAGCTTTCCGTTTCTTTAAACAACGCTACGCTAAATAGTGACCAACGCTCAATGATACGAAACGAGATAAGCTCTATTTCGAATTCTATATCGCAAAGCGTGCAAAATGCTACGTTTAACGGCAGAAACGTATTTGACTCGGAGCTAAATTTCGTAACCGGAAACGGAACGGAAAGTATAAATTTAAACACCTCGTCTATTACGAACATCGAGCTTGACGGCTCAAACGCAAACGACGTAATATCAAATATTAATTCGTTGCGAGCAAATATCGGTTCGGCTCAAAACGGTATAGTAGCCGGTATAAATTCGTCGATAGCGCAAAGTATCGCGCTTTATCAAGGCGAAAGTCGGCTACAAAATAATGATATAGCTAAAAATGTCAACGATTTGCAGCAGGAAAATTTAAATATAGACGCTAACGTTATCGCCCAAGCTCATAATATTTCAAATTTACAAAGCCAACTTGATAGGCTTCTAGCTTAAAATCTATCCAAGCCGTTGTTTTTATAACGGCTTGGAGCTCTTTATGAATTTTAATCTCAAGGCGCTTTAGCTTATAACAAAGAGCTATCAAATCATAATTTCAGATTATCTTAGTATTTTGCTTCCTTCGCGGCAAAGATAGAACTAAAATTTAACAGTCTTAATTTTGCATAATCCAAAAAATTTTCTGTGCCCTTTATATGATTATTGGCAAACATTTTGCTATAATCCGCGCATTCTCATTGCTCCTCTTGAGACATAAGCAAAATACTTTACACACCGATAAGGGAAAATCGCTTTAAATTAAGTTAAGTCCAAAATTTATAAAATTTAACCGCTATCTACTATCTTTTATCACCCTCATCGTTTCGATAGCTATTTCCAGCTCTTCGTTTGTAGGGATTACGAAGGTTTTGATTTTTACGTTTTTATCGTCCAGGCATCGTTCTACCCGCTCTTTATTAAAATTTAGATCGTGATTTATATGGATACCCAGATGTTTTAGATCGTCGCAAATTTTTTGTCTGGTATTCGGAGCGTTTTCTCCGATTCCGCCCGTAAATATAAGCGCATCTACGCGCCCAAGGACGGCATAATACGCGCCGATATACTTTTTGACTCTATAGCAAAACATATCAAAGGCTAATTTAGCGCGTTCGTCGTATTTTATTTTCGCTACTACGTCTCGCATATCGCTTGAGCCGCAAATGCCGAAAAGTCCGCTTTTTTTATTTAAAAACGTGTCTATTTCGTCCCATTTTAATACTCCTATATTTAGCAAATACACAACGACGGCCGGATCCATATCGCCGCTTCTAGTCCCCATAATAAGCCCTTCTAACGGGCTAAGACCCATCGACGTATCTATGCTTTTTCCGTTTTGCACGGCGCAAGCGCTCGCACCGTTTCCAAGATGAAGCGAAATAGCGTTAAAATTTTCAAAATTTATACCCATTAAATTTGCCGCACGTTTGCAGACGTATTTATGAGACGTGCCGTGAAAGCCGTATTTTCTGATGTGGTGCTCTTTGCAAATATCGTAAGGAAGCGCATATCGGTATGCGTATTCGGGCATAGTTTGATGAAAAACGGTATCAAAAACAACTACGTGCGGAACATTGCCGCTACTTTGCATAGCGTTTTTTATGCCGGCAATATGCCCGGGATTGTGAAGCGGGGCGAGCGGGCTGATTTGTTCTATCTTTTTTATAACCGCGTCATCAACTATCATCGAGCTGAAAAAGCTCTCTCCGCCGTGCACTATGCGATGTCCTATGCCGTCAAGCTCGCTAAGATCGTGTAAGGTGTTAGACTCGCGAAATAGCCCGTTCATAGCGTCAAGTCCTTCGTGATGATCTTTTATAGGTTTGATTTGTTCGTATTCTTGCCCGTTTGTTTTAAGTATGGCGCGCGAATTTTCGCCGCCGATTTGTTCTACAATACCGCTTGCTATACTGCGATTTTCTTCCATTAAAAACAACTGAAATTTTATCGAGCTACTTCCGGAATTTAAAACTAAAATTTTCATCTTATTCTCCTGCTTGTATTGCGCTTATTAATACGGTATTTACGATGTCTTCTACAAGGCAGCCGCGACTTAGGTCGTTTATCGGTTTTTTTAAACCTTGCAACACGGGACCGACGGCTATAGCGTTTGCGCTTCTTTGAACGGCTTTATAGCAGATGTTCGCACAGTTTAAATTCGGAAATATAAACACGTTTGCCCGCCCCGCTACGTCGGAGTTCGGCATCTTTTTAGCCGCTACGTCGATATCGACCGCGGCATCGTATTGTATCGGTGCGGCTAGTTTTAAATTCGGTTCTAGCTCAAGCGCTTTTTGCGCCGCAAGCTTTACAAATTCCACGTCCGGACCGCTACCGCTATTTGCCGTTGAGTAGCTAAGCATTGCAACTCTAGGCGAAATTCCAAATTGCGCCGCCGTTTGAGCGGAGCTAACAGCAATATTTGCCAGCTCGTCGGCATTTGGATTGGGCATGATCGCGCAGTCGGCATAAAGTAAAATTTCCTCCTCAAGCGCTATAAAAAATAGACCCGAAACGATTTTGGATTGCGGCTTTGTTTTAATGATCTGAAGTGCAGGGCGTATCGTGTCCGCAGTACTCATGCTAGCTCCGCTTACCATCGCCGAGACTATCCCTTCATTTACGAGCATAGTGGCAAAATATACCTTATCTTGCGCCATCTGCCGAGCTTGCTCCTCGCTTACGCCTTTTGCTTTGCGAAGCTCGAAAATTTTATCCGCGAAAGCCTTTAAATATTCGTTATTTTCGGGATTTATAATGCGAGCCTTAGCTAAATTCAGCCCTAACTCTTTTGATTTTTTCTCAATGTCTGCGGGATCTCCCAGCAGCACTATATCTACTGCGCCCTGAGCCAGCAAAATATTGCTTGCTTTCAATACCCTCTCATCGTTGCTTTCGGGTAAAACGACCGAGCGGCGAAGGCTTTTTGCGCGATTTATTAAAATATTTTCGAATTTATACGGAGTTACTATCTCTTGTTTGCCGCCGAGACTTAAAATTTCGTCTATATCGCCGCTTATCACGAGTTTTGAGTTTGGGCTCAATGCCTTTAAGGCTTTGAAATTGTCAGGTGCGAAAACGGGGCAATTTAAATTTTTAGCTATCTTTAAATTTAGCTCGTTTGCTCCGAATACGCTAAATCCTGCGCAACCGACGACTATTATAAAATCGTTTTGCGCTTTTTGATTTTCAAATTTATCTATTAAATTTAGGAAAAATTCCTTCTCTTTGCCGTTTATAAATTTTTCCTGTTCGTTTTTGTCGATTTTTATCTCAAAAATCGCAACTTTTTTAAATTTTACCGATATAATCTCTTTTAAATATGATAAATTTTCATCGGTAAATATGTAACAGCCGTTC
The DNA here is from genome assembly GCA_021203945.1 of Campylobacter sp. Taxonomy (GTDB): domain Bacteria; phylum Campylobacterota; class Campylobacteria; order Campylobacterales; family Campylobacteraceae; genus Campylobacter_A. The sequence continues at coordinate 560 of JAJQAF010000161.1, read as the reverse complement.
ATTTGTCGCCTTTTGGAACTTTATTTGCTTAATTTTAGCATAAACATATATATTTTAAGGCTTTTTTATGAAATTTAGATATTGCTTACCGTTATTTTCTGCTACTATACTTTACACGGGTTGCACGCCGAGCGCCGATCCTCATATCGATATGAAGCCGCCCGTTTATGTGGAGCAATTACCCGCAAAAGATACCGGAAGCGGTCAAAGCAACGCAGGAAGCCTTTTTGGACGCGGGGATAATCCTTTGTTTTCGGATAGAAAGGCTATGAATGTTAATGACATCGTAACCATCGTTATTTCGGAAAGCTCAACCCAATCTTCGACGGGTAGTAAAAAAACCAGCAAAGATAGCACGACTTCGCTCGGAGGAGGCGTATTTACCGCAGGTGCCGCACCGCTTTCGACGGTTGCAAAACAGTTAAATAAATACGGAGACATAGGCTTTAGCGCAGGCGGTAAAAATACGTTTGAAGGTAGCGGAACGACTAGTAGAAACGAGAAATTTACGGCAACGATAACGACTAGAATAATAAAAATTTTAAACAAAGTAAATTATT
>JAJQAF010000093.1 GCA_021203945.1 Campylobacter sp. | reverse complement strand
CATATATCGCAAACAGCGAGCAAAGAGCGATTAGCGCTAAAGTAAGCAAAATGAGCGTAACTTCCGTTTCGTGCTTTAAATTTAGTTCGAATTTCGGTAAAACGGAGAATAAAAAGATTTTTAAATCGGTTCCAAACCAGCCCGAAATCAGCGCCAAAATCCCAAGTATGCCCATTGCTACGAGCATAAAATTTTTAGCTTCGTGGGGATGATGATTAAATTTAGACTCGCCGAAAAATACAAGCATTATCAGTCTAAAGCTATAAAACGCCGTCATTATCGCACCTATGAGCAAGATAAACCATATCGCAAAAGCGTCTTTTGCAAAGGCTACCTCTAAAATTTTATCCTTCGAAAAAAAGCCTGCAAACGGATAAAATCCAGATAGTGCGACGGAACCTATTAGCATTAAAATCGCTGAAAATTTCATATACTTATAAAGTCCGCCCATTTTTTTGATGTCTAATTCGTCGTTCATCGCGTGCATTACGTTGCCCGCTCCTAAAAACAGAAGCGATTTGAAAAAGGCGTGCGTCATTAGGTGAAAAAGCGCCACCCAATACGCCCCAAGCCCTGCGGCGACGAACATATATCCAAGCTGCGAGAGCGTAGAATAAGCGATGATCTTTTTTAAATCGTTATGAACCAGCGCGATAGATGCGGCAAATACAGCTACAAATGCACCAAGATAGGCGATAAACGCTGAAATTTCAGGCGTAAGCGCAAATATAGCGTTCGCTCTAACGACCAGATAAACGCCGGCGGTCACCATTGTAGCCGCGTGAATGAGCGCGGAGACGGGCGTAGGACCTTCCATGGCGTTTGCCAACCACGTGTGAAATGGAAATTGCGCACTCTTACCCATGGCGCCTATAAATAAAAACGCCGCTATGAAATTTAGCGCATGAGCGTTTGCGTTCGGCGCGTGTATGAAAACGTCGCTAAATTTAAGCGAGCCGAATTGGGCGAATATAAAAAATATGCCGAGCAACATACCCAGATCGGCAATCCTGTTCATTATAAAAGCTTCGTTTGCGGCGGCATTTGCACTAAATTTTTTATACCAAAAGCCGATCAATAGCCATGAACTAAGCCCGACGCCCTCCCAACCGATGAAAAGCCCGACGAAATTATCGCTCGTAATCAAAAACATCATACAAAAAACAAAAAAACCAAGATAGCTAAAGTAGCGATTAAAACCCTCGTCCTTGCCCATATAGCCGATCGAATATATATGAACGATCGTTGAAACTACGCCTACGACGCACATCATCACGGCGCTTACGGCGTCTATGACAAAGCCGAAATTTACGTTTAATCCGCTAACGCTAATGAAATCGGCTAGGGAAATTGTTATCGGCGCGCCGTCAAAAACCATCATCGCTTGCATGAGCGAAGTCGTCGCGCTACAAAGTATTAAAAGCGAACAAATAAGCCCGATAAAATTTAACCTTTTAGCGTGTGAAAATAGTCCGGCAAAAGCGGAGCTAATCAGCGGACAAAATAAAGATATGCAAAATAGCGACATCCTAGCTCCTCATATTGTTCATTGAGTTTAGTTCGATCGAGCCCGTCTTTTTATACCAAAGCACCAAAAGCCCAAGTCCGACCGCGACCTCGCTAGCCGCTACGGCGATTATAAAAAACGCAAAAATTTGCCCCGTCATATCGTTATAAAATTTAGAGATCGCAGCCAATGCGACGTTTGCGGCGTTAAGCAAAATTTCGCTTGAGAAAAACAGCATGATAAGATTATTTCGCTTCATAATGCCGATAAGCCCCAAAACAAACATCAGTGCGGCGACGATTAGATAATGTGAAAGCGTAATCATAAAATTTCCTCTATATTGCTTTGCGCATCCATATTTTTATGCACCAGCACGATACCCGCTACCATTGCGACAAGTAGCATGATCGCGGTCAGTTCAAACGCTATTAGGTATTTGCTAAATAGCATAAGCCCGATGAGCTCGATATTTCCTAACTCTTGTAAGCTCTGTTCGCCCGCTAAATTTTGAGCTATAAGCGGAGCTGAAAAAACGATTATCAAAAGTAGCGCGATAAATACGCTTAACGTGTATATAAGGCGTTGCGAGACTACCGAATGGTTTTCATTCACATTGTGACTCACGTCAAAAAACATCATACTAAAACCGTAAAGAACCATTACCGCACCCGTATATACGATGATCTGAACGACGCCTAAAAATTCCGCGCCTAGCAAGAAAAACAGCGCGGAGATAAATATCATACCGCCCGCAAGCGCACTCATCGCGTGAAGTACGTTTTTGCTAAACACGCTTACACCCAAGCATGCAAGGCTTAGAGAGCTAAACAGATAAAATGCGACGGCTTCATACATTCGGGCTCTCCTCTTGCATTTTTAGCGCGTTTAAATTTTGCTTCAAATGCGGTTTATTAGAAATTTCGTCGGATAAAATTTTATCCGTTTTGCTTGCTTGTTCGCTTGCAAGATTTTCCTCAATATAGGCATTCGGATTTTCTTTTACGAGCTCGTCGGCGTTTATAGGTAAGCTTCCGTATCCTTGAAATTCCGTTTGCTCGCTTAGTTTTTTGTTTTTTGTCAAAAAGTCGTCTTTCATGCCGAAATAGGCTCTTTGTTCGCTTGCAAACTCGTATTCGCCGCCGTGCACGATAGCAAGCTCGGGGCAAACGTCCGCGCAAAATCCGCAATATACGCATCTTCCTAAATTTATCGAATAATTACCAACGAGTTTTCGCCCGTCTTTGCCCGGATAGGTTTGCATCGCTATGCAGTTGCTAACGCAAATTTTCTCGCATAGTCCGCATCCGATACATCGCTCGTTTTTGCTATCCATAAATTTCATTAATCTATGCACGCCTCGGTATCTCGGGTTAAGCTCAAGCTTTTGCATAGGATATTTTAAAGTGTGCGATTTTGCGAATATCATCTCGTGTAAAACCACCCAAAGCCCCGTAAAAAGCTCACCTTTAAAGGTGCGTGATACAAAACGCTTAAATTTATCGAAATTCGTAACGACCTTCACTCGTTCGTCAAGTAAAATATATTTTTTATCCGCCATTTTTTACATCAAATCAAAAAAATTCACGTCATCATAACGTTTGCAAGCGCCAGATGCAGTAAAACTTTCCAGCAAAGCGCTATGAGCTGATCGGGTCTAACGTGCGGCCATGCGGCGCGCGCCCAAAGAAAAAAGAAAAATACGCAACTTGCCTTAAGTATCATCATCAGCCCGCCCGGAATAAACCAAAACGAGTTAAATCCGCCTAAAAATATAAGCGTTATTACGATACTGGAGGCTATCATATTAGTGTATTCGCCGATAAAAAACATCGCCCAGCGCATACCGCTATATTCCGTGCCGTAGCCCGCGACGATCTCCGTTTCGTTCTCCGTTAAGCAAAACGGCGTGCGGTTACACTCGACAAAGCTCGCCATCACGAATAAAACGAAAGCTAAAGGCTGTTTGAATATAAACCAGCCGAAAATTCCTTTTTGATAGTTATTTATATCTACAAGCGAGAGCGAACCCGTGATCATAACGACGCCAAGCAGCGCAAGCCCAGAAACGACCTCGAAGCTTATGAGTTGCATTACGGCGCGAGCCGCTCCGATAAGAGAATATTTATTATAGCCGGCAAGCCCCGCCGTTAGCGGTGAAAATACGCAAACCGCCGTCGCTCCCATTACGTAAAGTATGCCTACGTTTATATCCGCGAGTATAGGTCTGATCGTGCGCCCGAACAGCTCAAATTCAGGTAAAAACGGAATCGGCGCTAGTGCCGCAAATGCCGCTACCGCCGAAATAAGCGGTGCGATAAGAAAGATGAAGCGATTTGCATTCGCCGGCACGATGTCCTCTTTGGTAAAAAGCTTGATCATGTCGGCCGCTATCTGCAAAATCCCGACGGGTCCGACCATATCAGGGCCAATGCGGCGCTGCATATAGGCTAGAACTTTGCGCTCGGCATAAGTGGCAAGACCCGCAAGAGACGCCATTACGGCAAGTATCACAACGGCTTTTACTACGGTTTCGACTATAAAAAATACCGTTTCGCTCATTGCCCGCCTCTCTCGCCTCTTTTTAGAATTTTAACCTTTGCGAAACGTCCGCCTCGGAAAATTTTATCTATTTGTATTTTCTCGTCAAAATCGCCTATATAGGCGCATTCGCCGTCTAAATTTTTATCCGTTTCGACTGAAATTCCGATTTGAAATTCATCTTTTTTTATGATTACGCTATCGTTGGGCGCAAGCTGAAATTTAGCTAAAAATCCTTCGCCGGCGTAAAGCGCGCCGGTCTCGTTTAACAGCTTTGCGCGATTTGTAAATTTTGAAAATTGACGTATAGGGTTTGCTCTGTAAATGTAAATTTCATCATCCTCTTGCGAAATTTTAACATCCTTAGAGTCGATATTTACGCTACCTTGCGCTTTTAGTTTAAAGCTTTCAAGAGCATATCCTCGATGAGCATTTCCTGCATTGTCGTAAAAATTTTGCAAATCGTCGAAATCTACCTCTTTAAAGCCCGCACTTTTGGGAAGCTGCGGCGTGTAGTCGATCGTGTAGCGAGCGTGCAAGCCCAGCTCATTTGCGAGGTCGTTTAGAAAATATCCGTCGTGCCTTAAAGCCGCGTTTGTCGGCACTACGATCTTATTTATGCTAGTAAATGTGCCCTCTTGCTGATTTAACGCTCCGGCGTCCATATCGCCGCCGAATACGCTAAATTTAAAGTCGCCGTCCTCGTTATAGCCGAGAGTTTTGCCGTTTTGAGGCTTGTCGCTAAGCGTGCAAATTTTAGCTACTCCCAGCGAATTCGTGCAAGGCGGGATTAAAATAAGCTTAAATTTCGTGTATTTTTGAACCAGTCCCGCTAATTCCGCAAGCTCTTTCGCATCTTCGGACAGGTAAAAATCCTCGCCGATAATTAGGGTCAAATTTTCCTTATCCGCTCTTAACGTCTCAAATCTCTCCTCGTCCAAATCAAGACTATCTTGACCAAGCTTAAGCTCTTGGGGTAAATTTTGCCCGAATTTTCGTAAGAGAAAGAGTAAAATTTGCTTTTCTTGACCTATTTTATGGGTTATAACGTCGAAATTTTTAGAGTAGTTTTTAACGATTGCGTCGGATAGCGCGTGAAAATACAGTCCGCTCGCCTTGTTTATGGTAAGCGCGTTATTGAGCTTATAGCTCGTATTCGGGCTGTCGTATCTTAAAAAACTACCTGCAACCACTATAAAATCGGCATTTACGATACTTTCGTAATCCCCGTTATAAAGGCTCTCGCCGCTAAATTTTGAAAATTCTTTTAAAAATTCGCTATAAGCGCGTGCTTCGTTATTTAGCAAGCTTAGATCGAATTTTTCACGCAAACGCTCTAAAATTAGAGCCTCCTCGTTTGTTATGAAGCTATTAAATTTTATATTTTTTATCTCGCCGTTTTTAAAGGCTTGCGCTATCTCGTTAAATTTCTCTTCGTTTTTATTAGCGTTTTCATTGTGAAAATCAAAGCCGTATCGCGCCGCCGTATTTATCTCGCCGAAATGAAAATCGTTCGTAACGCGGTAAATTTTCTCTCGTCTGTCGCTTATACTCTTCGGTTTGACCTCGTAATAAATAAGCTCGCAATCGCTGGAGTGCGGATTTGCGGCGGGGATTTTGGATAGCTCCCAGACGTTTGAAGAGTATTGAAAATCTGAGCTTACAAGCGCTCCTACCGGGCAAACGCTCGTGCATTCTCCGCAAAACGAA
>JAJQAF010000034.1 GCA_021203945.1 Campylobacter sp. | reverse complement strand
CCTTCAAATTTAGATAAAAAAAGCCCTAGCGTGGCGTTTTTCGCTCATTTAGATCCGAGCGCCGAGCAAATAGCCGACACGAAAGCCAAAATTGTAAAATACGAAGGCGACGACATTCGTTTAAATGACGAAATTTACCTAAGGCAAAGCGAAACCGTAGAGCTTAAAAACTACGTAGGAGACGAAATCATCGTCACCGACGGCACTAGCCTCTTAGGCGCGGACGATAAAGCCGCGATCGCCGCTATCATAAATGCACTGGAATTTTTCACGCAAAATCCGAGCGTGGGACACGGCGAGATAATAGCTTGCTTCGTGCCTGATGAAGAACAGGGCTTGCGCGGAGCAAAGGCGCTTGATGTAAATTTGCTGGGGGCTGATTTCGGGTATTGTTTGGACTGCTGCGAAATAGGCGAGTTTATATACGAAAACTGGAATGCGGGGGATTGTGCCGTAACCTTTAAAGGGCAATCCGCGCATCCCATGAACGCAAAAGGCAAGCTGGTAAATTCGCTTCTTTTGGCGCATAAGTTTATCTCGCTTTTGCCCGGCGGCGAGGCGCCTGAATACACTGAGGGCAAAGAAGGGTATTTTTGGGTAAAAGAGCTTAGCGGCAATAGCGCCAAAACCGTGCTCAAAATCGACGTTAGGGAATTTGACGAGGAAAAATATTCGCAAAGAATGAGCTTTTTGCAAAATTTAGCGGACGGACTAAATAAAGTGTGGGATGATAGAATCGAAATTTCGCTAAATGACAGATATAAAAACGTCTATAATTTCTTAAAAAACGAAGACGCACCCGCTATAAAATTCGCTCTTCAAGCCTTTACGAATTTAGGCATTGCGCCTAAAATCAAACCTATGCGCGGCGGATACGACGGCGCGGTTATTTCGGCTAAAGGAATTCCTTGTCCGAACCTCTTTACCGGCGGTCATAATTTTCACTCGATTTTCGAGTATATACCCGTAAAATCTCTAAAATCGGCAAGCGAAGTCGTAAAAGAGATAATAAAACTAGCCGCGAAATCCTAAATTTTACTTAAATTCTAAGGCGTCTTAGCGCGCTTTAGAATTTTAAGATTTTGATCATCTTTACAAAAATCTAAATTTTAAGTAGTATTTCGGTTTTTAAGATACGGAGTTTAAATGAAAGCGTTAGCGTTGTTTAGCGGAGGACTTGACAGTATGCTCTCGATAAAGATTATAGCCGATCAGGGCATAGAGGTAATCGCTCTTTATATGGATACGGGATTTGGTACTAGCGAAGATAAACGCGCCGTGTTGGAGCGTAGGGCGATTCTCGCGGGGGCTAAATTTAAGGTCGTGGATATGCGAAACGAGTATCTGCGCGACGTTCTTTTTAGTCCAAAATACGGCTACGGTAAGCATTTTAATCCTTGCATAGATTGCCACGGATATATGTTTAAAACCGCGCTTAATATGCTAAAAAGCGAGGACGCCGATTTTATAATCACAGGTGAAGTTTTAGGACAGCGTCCGATGAGTCAGCGTAGGGAGGCGCTTTTTCAGGTCAAACGCCTAGCCGACGATGAAAACGATCTGGTGCTTCGTCCTATGTGTGCAAAGCTTTTGCCTCCGACAAAGCCCGAACGCGAAGGCTGGGTAAATCGCGAAAAACTTATGGGTATAAGCGGACGCGATCGTAAGCCGCAGCTAAAGATGGCGGCTGATTTCGGATTTGAGGATTATGCGACGCCGGGCGGCGGATGCTTACTTACGATTGATAGCTTTGCGGTAAAGATACGAGACTATTTAAAATTTGATAAACAAATGCGCGATATAGACGTTGTTTGGCTAAAGCTCGGGCGACATTTACGCTTAAAAAACGGCGCAAAGCTTATTATAGGTCGCGATGAAGCCGATAATAACGCACTCAAAGCACATCCGAACGATAAATTTAACGCGATAAATTTTGATAGCGCGGATAATATCGTAGGTGCAAGAAGTTTTTTAAGCATCGATGCCGATAGTGAGGACACGCTGTTTGCGGCACGTCTTGCGTTAGCTTATACCAAGGCGGATAACGAAAAAACGTATAGCGTGCGCATAGGCGATAAAATTTTGAGCGTAAAGCCGTTTGAAGATAAAAGTTACGCGCAGAATTTTTTTGTAAAATAGCGGCGAATCTTCATACCATCTTGTCACGTGGGCGGTGCAATATCATAATCGGAGTGCCGGCTCGTTTTAAAAGAGCGCGATTTAAAATTTTGAAACGCATTTAGCTGCGAACGAAGCAAGACGGAGCTAAGATATGAGAAATTTACGCCGTCGCCAAAGCGATTTTTAAACGTTTGAATCTAAATTTTGCGTAAAATTTTTATGCGTCATATATGACAGTGGATAGTAGATTAAAATTTGCTAAATTTTAGGTAAAAATAAGTTTGTGAATTGTATAATCCACGAACTTATTTATTTTTTATAGTCACGGTAGCTCAGCTGGTTAGAGCGCTGGTCTCATAAGCCGGAGGTCGGGAGTTCAAGTCTCCCCCGTGACACCAATTCTATAAATCAATTTACATTTAAATCAAGAAAATAGTGAAATTTTAGTAAGAAATTCGGCGATTTAAACGTATCGCCGAAGTCGTATTATTCGTTTGCGGATTGTTTTTCAAATTTCGCTACGGCAAAGAGGGCTAATTTATAGCCCGCTATAAGCGCTGTCGGCCAAAGTATCAAAAATATTAAAGAGTGTATCATAAAATTTCTCCTAGTATGCGTGATGATCGTTTGCGATCTCGTCTTGCGTAATTTTTTTACTATCTATGGCACGCCAAACTACAAAGATATAGCCTAAAACTACGGGAACTAACAAACTTACGTAAGCCATTACGCCAAGGGTATAGTGGCTGGAGCTTGCGTTTTTGATGGTTAGAGAGCTTTGAAGGTCGCTAAAAGACGGATAAAACGCCGTATTGTTTAGTCCCGCTACTAAAAATAACGCGGTAACGACAAGCGTGACACCTATGCCGTAAGGTAAAATTCCGTAAATGCTTTTGCTAAACGCGCCTTTAAAAATTCCGTATAAAACAAGCACGACGCCCGCAAGCATAGCGATAGCCACTATAGGCATATGGATCAAATTCAGCGCATATTTAAAGCCCGTCATACTTACCGTGCCGTTTTGGTCATATTCAAAGCCGTCTTTTGTGAGTATCCACGCAAGAAACGCTAGAAAAAACGGCAAAAACGCCAACGTATTTTTTAGAATGGATTTTCTTGCGTTTGCTCTAAATTCCTCATCGTCGATATTGTTGATAAGATATAGCGCGCCTCCTATACGGGATAGGAAAAACATCGCTACGCCCAGTAAATATAGCATAGGATTTGTAAGCGCTTCAAGCCCGCGCCAAGGGGTCTGCCATTGCACGAAATTATGATCGTTTAGTATAAAATCGCTACCTGAAAAAAACGTGCTTACCGCCATTCCGATCAAAATAACGCCTAGCGAGCCGTTTATAAAAAGAAAAATTTCATAAGTTTTTGCGCCTAGAAAGTTATCGGGTTTTTTGCGGTATTCGTAGCTTACGGCTTGGATTATGAAGCAAAAAAGTATCACCAGCCAAACCCAATACGCACCGCCGAAGCTCGTAGCGTAAAATAACGGAAACGCCGCAAAGCAAGCACCGCCGAACATAACCAGCGTGGTAAATGTTAGCTCCCATTTGCGTCCGATAGAGTTTATAAGCATATCTTTTTGTATCTCGGTTTTACCGAGCGAAAAGATCATTGTCTGTCCGCCTTGAACAAACATCATAAATACGAGAAGCCCGCCTAATAGGCTAACTATAAACCACCAATAAATTTGTAACGTTTCGAGTGAAAGACTATGCATGGTTTTCAAATCCTATCTTTATTTGCTTTAACATGATTTTGACTTCGGCGATTAGAAGCACCGTAAAGAGTATGGCAAAGAGTGCGAATGAAATTTTGATATTCGTATCCGCCAAATTCGTAGCTCCGACGCCGACGGTCATCAGATCTTGTATAACCCAAGGCTGGCGACCTACTTCAGCCACTATCCATCCGGCTTCTGCGGCTATATAACCAAGAGGTATCGTAAATACGCACAACCAAAGTATCTTTTTGAAATTTACTATATTGAATTTATTTGACAAACACATAAATAAGGTAAGGGCAAATAGAGCTATAAAGTATGTTCCAAGCACGACCATTACGTGAAAGCTATAAAACGTCAAACCGACCGGAGGCACCAACTCTTCCACGTTTTTGATATATCCGTATCCTAGAAAATTTAAATTTTCTTCTAAAATTTGCTTGGAGCTTAGCATTGCCGCTTCATCGCCCGCTTTTTTAGCGTCTTTATACGCTCTTAACGCATCTACGGCAAGCTTTCCTTTTTCCATTTTGCTAGCCGCGCTTTCGATACCGTGTTTTTCGTTACCGTATATCAGATCATAAATGCCCGGCGTAAAGTTATCCATCCCGCGAGTCGCCATTAAACCCAGAGCGTAAGGCACTTTTAGCTCAAGTAAAAATCCTTCTTTATCGTCGCCTAATTTTTTGTTTGGATTTAAAATTCCCATCGCCGCTAGCCCGGCATTTAATTCGCCATTATAAAGCCCTTCCATAGCGGCTAATTTCATAGGTTGTTTGTTTGCGGCTTGATAAGCGCTTTCATCGCCGCTAAATAGTAAAAATACCGATGTTACCAATCCAAAACTCGCCGCTACTATAATACTCTTTTTTGCCATTACCGTATGGCGTCCTTTTAACAAGAACCATGCCGAAATTCCGATAACGAAAAGCGCCGAAATAGCATATCCGCTAGTGGCGGTATGTAAAAATTTTATAATACCGACCGGATTTAACGCGACGTCTAAGAAATTTTGCATTTCCATTCTAGCGGTATCAGGGTTAAATTTCATACCTATCGGATACTGCATCCAGCCGTTTGCGATCAATATCCAAAGCGCGCTTAAATTCGAGCCGATCGCCACGAGCCAAGTAGATATAAGGTGAAATTTTTTACCGACTTTGTTCCAGCCGAAAAACATAATAGCAAAAAAAGTGCTTTCAAGGAAAAACGCCAGCAAGCCTTCTATCGCAAGCGGCGCGCCGAAGATGTCTCCTACGAACCAGCTGTAATTCGCCCAGTTGGTGCCGAATTCAAATTCCATTATGATACCGGTCGCTACGCCGATAGCGAAATTTATACCGAATAGTTTTAGCCAAAATTTCGTTATATCAAGCCATTGTTTGTTGCCGGTTTTAACGTAGATACTTTCCATTATCGCAATAATGAAGCTAAGTCCTAGCGTGAGCGGGACAAACAAGAAGTGATAAATCGCAGTTAGCGCAAACTGGGCTCTAGACCAATCAACCGAAGCCAAATCAGACATTTTATTCCTTTGTGAGATTTTGAATAACGAAATCGCTTTTTTCTTCGTTAGTCTCAAATTTTGTATTTAAAGTTTCATCGAAAAGAAAAATTTTGAGTATTCCAAACATAATAATAAGCTTTATAGCGATTAAGAGCCATAGCTTTTTGCCAAGTTTCATATTCTTAAAGCCGTCAATGTATAAAAATACTACTTTATTTAAATATTGTTTTATCATAATTGTAGAAGTGTATAACAAAAAAACTTAAAAAATAATTTTTAAATTTTACGACGGCTTAATACCTTACTAAATATTTAAAAGGTATAATTTGTCTATCTAAAAAATAATAAAATAAGGAAATTTATGGCTAAACAGACGAAGTATATTTTTATTA
>JAJQAF010000144.1:474-5769 GCA_021203945.1 Campylobacter sp. | reverse complement strand
ATTAATGGCGGAGTTATTTTGCGATAATAATATGAAAAATAATGCAAGAACCATATATTCGCAAATAGTAAAACTAATAGAAACTACCGAGCTTAGAGAATATCTATCCGACGTCTATGAAAAGGCAAGGTCTTTTTAGGCTCTATAAATTTAGAATAAAAACGTTTCCTTAAAAAAGATTTAATGCTTTTTTAAATATAATTTTGTAGATTCATCAAACTTAAGATAAGGATATTACCGTGGCTAACAACTCAGTAGCTCCGAAAGAGCGTATAAATATAACGTATAAAACAAAAACGAATAACCAAGAGGCTGACGTAGAGCTTCCTTTAAAGGTTATGGTTATGGCGAATTTAACAGGTCGTAACGACACTCCCGTCGAAGATCGAGAGGTTATATCTATAAATAAGACCAATTTTGATCAAGTTATGCAAAAAATGGACATCAAAACGAATTTTACCGTAGATAATAAGCTTGGAGTCGGCGGTGAAGAGATAAACGTGGAGCTGAAAATATCAAATATGCAAGACTTTTCCCCGGACAATATAGCAAGGCAAATACCGGAGATTAATAAACTTATAGAGCTTAGAAAGGCTCTGGTTTCGCTTAAGGGACCTATGGGGAATATTCCTGATTTTAGAAAAGCCGTTTTGGACGTTTTAAAAGACGTTAAAACAAAGCAAGAGCTTTTGTTGGAAATACAAGATACTAAAAATATAAACGAATAAAGGATTAATTATGTCTGAAACAAAAGTTCAAACGCCTATTATTGAAAGTATAATGGAAAAGAGTAGATATTCAAAAGAGGACGAAAGCTACAGTATAGTAAAAAAAGGGGTTGCGGAATTCCTTTCTAACGTAGTAAGTTCTGAAAATCCGGAAGAAAAGATCAATAAACTAGCTCTTGACGAGATGATCGCGCATATAGACGGCTTGCTTTCTAAACAAATGGACGAGGTGCTTCATAATAAAGATTTTCAAAAGCTTGAATCAACATGGAGGGGAGTTCGCTTTTTAGTGGAAAGGACGAATTTCAACGAAAATATCAAAGTGGTTCTTTCCGATATTACCAAAGAAGAAATACTTGAAGATTTTGAATCAAACTTGGATATTACTCAAAGCATAATTTACAAACAGGTATATTCGCAAGAATACGGACAATTCGGCGGAGAGCCTATAGGTGCCATAGTCGGTGATTATGAATTGGATAAAACAAATACCGATATGACTTTTTTAAACAAAATGTCGTCGGTTTCGGCTATGAGCCATTCGCCGTTTTTGACGTCGTTGTCCGCTAAATTTTTCGGATTAGAAAATTATTCCGAACTGGAAAATATCAAAGATCTAAAAAGTATGTTAGAAGGACCTCAATATACGAGATGGAGAACTTTTAGAGAGAATGAAGACGCTAAATACGTAGGATTATTGGCTACTAGATTTTTGACTCGTGCTCCATATATGCCGGAAGATAACCCTATAAAAAGCTTTAATTATAAAGAAAACGTAGAAGAATCTCATGAACATATGTTGTGGGGAAATTCTGCCTTTGCCTTCGCTACTAGGCTAACGGAAAGTTTTGCCGATTTTAGATGGTGCGGCAATATTATAGGACCAAAAGGCGGAGGAACGGTAAAGGATCTTCCTACTTATCTTTACGAGAATTACGGTAGCGTCCAAGCAAAAATTCCTACTGAAGTTTTAATTACGGATAGAAGAGAATACGAATTATCCGAAAATGGCTTTATAACGCTTACTTTAAGAAGAGATAGCAATAATGCCGCATTCTTTTCCGCAAATTCCGCATTAAAGCCAAAAGTATTTCCAAACACCCCGGAAGGCAAGCAAGCGGAGACGAATTTTAGGCTAGGAACTCAACTTCCTTATATATTTTTAATATCTCGTTTGGCTCATTATCTAAAGGTACTTCAAAGAGAGGAGATAGGAACTTGGAAAGAGCGAGCCGACGTAGAGCGAGGTTTGAACGAGTGGCTAAGGCAGTATATATCCGATCAAGAAAATCCGCCGGCCGACGTAAGGAGCAGAAGACCTTTTAGAAGTGCCAGAATAAACGTTAATGACATACCGGGAGAACCGGGCTGGTATAAAATAGAGCTGCTTGCTAGACCTCACTTCAAATTTATGGGTGCGAATTTTGAACTATCTTTAGTCGGCAAATTAGATAAAGAGTAGTTTGGCTTTGGGTGGGTCGTATGTCGTTAAGTGATAGGGTTTTGTATGTTTTGGATGATGAAAACACAAAACCTTACAGCCAAGACATACTAAAAGATATAAAAGAAAATATCGGTATACTTTTAAATTCTAAATTTGACGACTGTATAACCTTTGAGGGCGCAAGCCTGCCGGATATGTCGTTTTTAAATATCGATTCAAACGAGCTTTGTCAAATAATGGGCAAAGAGATATATGATTTGATTAAAAAATATGAAAATAGAATAAATATCGTCTCTATTAACTATGATGATTCGCTAAAGCCGTGGCAGCTTACGTTCGATATAGTTTATGCGCGAAAATCGGATGCTTTCAAAGAATTTACCATAAAAGTAACTTTTCGCAACAATAGGTATTGTGAGGTTTTGTAGTGAAAAAAAACGATAACAATATATTATATTTTCGTAAAGAAATGGCTTATCTTTATGAGATGAGAGAGTTGTTTGTCGAAAAATTTCCTAAAATAGCCCCGTTTTTAGGTGTAGATAACAAGGATCCCGACGTAGAGAGAATCATAGAAAACGTTGCCATACTCACGTCTAAAATTCATCAGGAGCTTGATGAAAATATACCGCTTATAGCGGAATCTTTGATAAATATAGTATCTCCAAACTACACAAATCCGATTCCTTCTTCTTGCGTTCAAGAATTTTTGCTCAAAAACGATAGTTCTAAAAACAGTCTGGTTATACCTAAAAATTCCACAGTTATTTCAAAACCTATCCGAGACGTAAAATGCAAATTTAAAACGATATATGACGTTTATTTATATCCGCTTAAAATTTCAAAAACGTATCTTAGTAACAATAAAAACGATTATATTTTAAATTTAGAGCTCAACATAACAAAAGACGATATTAGTCTAGCCGATCTTGATATGACGCAGCTCAATTTATACCTCGGAAACGACGTATATATGTCCGCTACCCTTGTAATGTGGATGAAGATGTATCTAAAAAAACTTGTCGTATTTTGCCCCGATAGCAATGAGGAATTTCATTTGCCGTTACAATCGATAGACGCAATGGGGCTTGACGATAAGCTGATAGAATACGATGGATTCGGGTTTGAAGCTTTTTCTCTCTTGCAAGAGCTATTTTTTGCACCGTATAAATTTAATTTTATAAGTATAAAAAATTTAGATATTCTTAAAAATTCCTCTTCAAAAAATTTTAATATAAAATTTATTTTTGATAGAGATTTGCCAAGCGGTTATATCCCTAGAACGGAGTATTTTTCATTATTTGCTACTCCTATTATAAATTTATTTGAAATGAGTGCCGAGCCTATTTTAAATAACAACAAAAGAAACGGGTATAGAATTTTTATGGATAGAGCCAAGATAGACGCTTATGAGATAGTACAAGTAAGTAAAGTTATAGCTCATAGTAGCGATACCGGCAGAAGGATACTTAAAAATTATAAAAGTTTTGAAAGGTTTAATTTCTTTGAAGGTAATGATGTCGGCGATTTTTACTCTCTTAGAGATAGGCTGGACGCAAATTCAAACACATATAAAGAAATTTCGTTTTTTTCCAACTCGGATAAAGATCAAACCGTAACCGTAGAGACATTGTGTTGTAACGGCAACTTACCTTCCGGCTTAAAAATATCCGATATTAATAATTTACAGGATCGTCAAGATATCGCAACAAAGAACATCACTGTCCCTACCGCCGTACATAAAGTAAATATAGACGGGAATCTCTTATGGAAACTCGTATCCATACTCTCTTTTAGCTATCAAACTATACTTGATAAAAAGTCCTTTTTGGCCGTTTTGGACGCTTTTACTTTCGATAGAGACAACGTATCGTCGCAAACTATTGCGAATTCTATACAGGATATAAAGACAAAGCCCATATACCGCATAGACGAGCAAATTGTAAAAAAAGGCATATTGTGTATATTTTATATTGACGAAAGTAAATTTTACAGCATAGGCGAGGTATATATAACGGGTCTTGTCTTGTCTAAATTTTTATCCAGTTTCGCCTCTATAAATTCATTTTGCGAGTTAAAGATAAAGTGTGTTCAAAGCAAAGTCGTTATGGACTACCCATTGTTTAGCGGCAATAAAGCTTTAATATGAATGATACAAAAGATATATCTTTTTATAAGCTCATAAAAAAAATTTTAAGTAGTCATGATAAAAAAAACATTGTCTTAAAAAATAGCACGAATTTGGGTCATCCGACAAAAGAGATCGAATACGTAAAACTAGATAAGTCTCAGAAAGAATTTTTTATAGAGATAATGGTAAATTTTATGGGACTTTACGGGAATTCGTCGCAGTTGCCTAGCTATATGCTTGATAAATTTTCAAGAAGTGACAACGATGGTTGGAAACTATTTTTTGATTTTTTTAACAACTATATATTGTGGATATTTTTTGAAAGCGTATGTATGCAAAACTATCCTAAGTCTTTTAAGAGCGACTTTAGCGATAGAATCTCAATGATTTTATTTAATATATTGGGAATAAAAGACAAAGATACCGCTAAGACCTATTTACCATTCGCTCCGTTGCTTTTAAGCTTGAGGCGACCGAAACATCAAATACAAAAAGTGCTTGAATATAATTTTAATCTGAAAGACAAACTCCGCATAATAGAAAATGTGCCTCATCAAATAACGATAGCCCCTAAACAACGTAACTGTCTCGGCGATTTTAACAACGTTTTAGGTCGAAATTTTATATTAGGAGAAAAGGCTTCAACCTATCAAAACAAGATAGCTATTTACATAAAAGATATAGGCTACGATGAAGCCGTAAAATATTTCCCGAGCGGGCAAAAATATAACAAACTGAAAGAAAGTATTATATTTTTGACCAACAACGAATTCGCGGTCGATTTATATATAAGTATAAATTATTCCTCAAAAATGAATCTAGCCTTGGGAGATATTTCTCATAGTAAGCTTGGATATGGCTCTATAATTAGTAAAAAAAGTAAAAATTCGTATTTGATGTCGTTTAAGTTGTATGCGTAGATTTAACTTTTCTGAAATATTAATTTTAGGAAGTTGTGATATAATCTTACGGTTTTATTGTTAATTTTGTAT
>JAJQAF010000144.1:0-464 GCA_021203945.1 Campylobacter sp. | reverse complement strand
TCTTCAATTAATTCTAAAAATTTTACATTTTTAAAATTCAAGCACGTCTCTTCTTTTTTGGCGCTCGTTGCCCTTAGCGTCTTGTTTTGGCGATACGGTTCGGATATAGCGTTTAACGATATGTATATTTTTGCGAATGTATCTTCAAAGATTATCGCTCTTTGCGTATTTTGGCTTATTATATTTATGATTTTTGCTCTTCGCCCGTTGATAGGTTTTTTTTATTCTCTAAAAAATGGCAAAAAGCAGCAGTTTAAAGAATTAAAAAAAATATCCAACGAATCCATAAGTAAGGCAAAGCGAAATTTTTTTATATCTATAAAAGATGCAAAAAATACATGGAAAACGGACATAAATCTCAAAAAACTTCCTCTTGTATTGATAATGGGAATCTAAAGAGCCGGAAAGATCGCCTTCATAAACTACTCAAATATGGAATATCCTCTGGGGGATAGTCTTGATAC
>JAJQAF010000296.1 GCA_021203945.1 Campylobacter sp. | reverse complement strand
CTTTTCTACGCGATTTTGGCTAAAAATTTTCTCCGCATCGTCAAGCGTGCAGCCTTTTGGTGCGGTTATTAACGGAGCTTTCGTCATGCGATCTTTTACCAAGGTATTTTTATCGGTTTCAAAACGCAAGTCGCGATTAGTCAAAATTCCGATCAATTTATGCTCGTCATCGACTACCGGAACTCCTGAAATATGCAGATCCGACATCAAACCCAAAGCTTCGCCTACGCTTGCGTCAGGTTTTATAAATATAGGATCGATGATTACACCGCTTTCGCTCTTTTTGACGCGACGAACTTCCTTCGCTTGAGTTTCTACGTCCATATTTTTATGGATAACGCCGATACCGCCGAGACGAGCCATCATAATAGCCGCGCGATACTCCGTGACCGTATCCATAGCCGCGGAAACGATCGGAATATTCAAAGTAATGTTTTTGCTAAATTTGCTTTTTACATCCACTTGTTTGGGTAAAATTTCGGAATATTGAGGCATAAGCAACACGTCTTCGAAAGTAAGAGCCCTTTTAACAATTTTCATATTTATCCTTTAATTAAATTTTCCAAACTTTTCGCACCGTCTATTAACGTCTGCTCATCCCACGCTTTGGCTATAAATTGCGCGCTTATGTTTAAATTGCGCGCGTCTTTGGCTACGGGCACCGAGATAGCGGGAAGTCCCGCTAAATTTACGCTGATAGTATAAATATCGCTCAAATACGCCTCAAGAGGGTCTGAAATCGCACCGAATTTAAACGCCGTACTAGGAGATACCGGCATAAAAATAAGATCGGCTTCGTCTAAAATTTTCTCATATTGCGCTTTGATATGGGCGCGAGCTTTTTGCGCTTTGATATAGTAAGCGTCGTAATATCCGCTGCTCAGAACGAAAGTTCCTAATAAAATTCGCCTTTTTACCTCGTCTCCGAAACCCTGCGAGCGAGAATTTACGTAAAGCTCTTTTAAATTTTTAGCTTCCGCCCTGCGTCCGTATCTTACGCCGTCATAACGGCTTAAATTCGCACTAGCCTCGGCAGTTGCTATAATATAATACGTAGCGACGTCGTATTTTGAATCCTCTAAATTTTTATAAACTATTTTGTGTCCGTGGGATTTTAGCTTGTCTATTGCGGAAAAAAGAGCCTTTTTCGTATCTTCGCTTGCGTTATTTACGTAGTTTTCTACGACGCAAATCGTTAGTTTTCTGTCTGCGTTGATATTATCGCTAACGCTTGAAAATTTTATATCTACGCTCGTGCTATCCTTGGCGTCATATCCTGCGATAATATCGTAAAGTATCGCCGCGTCTTCTACGTTTTGAGCGATCGGTCCGATCTGATCAAGACTACTGGAATAAGCCGCCAGTCCGTAACGACTTACGCGTCCGTATGTAGGCTTAAACCCTACGCATCCGCAAAATGCCGCAGGTTGGCGAATACTTCCGCCCGTATCGCTCCCGAGTGCGGCTACGGCTATACCGCCCGCAACTGCCGCCGCCGAACCGCCGCTAGAGCCGCCCGGAACGTGCGCGCGATTCAAGGGATTTAACGTATGACCGTAAAAAGAGCTCTCGGTAGTGCTCCCCATCGCAAATTCGTCCATATTCGTTCGTCCGAACGGAGCTAAATTTCTTTGTAACATCTTTTCGATGACGGTAGCGTTATACGGCGCGATATAGCCTTGGAGTATTTTCGAACCGCTTGTTACGCTCCAGCCGCTTACTTGAATATTATCTTTTACCGCGATAGGAATTCCTTCGCCAAGCTTTGAAACGGGCAAATCCGTTAGCTGTTCCACATACGCGCCGAGCTCTTTTTCTCTTATTATTTTTGCCTCAAGCTCGGTTCTTAAATTTTTTATCTCTTCGTTTGAAAGCCTTAAAGCCTCTTTTAAGGTTATCACTATTTTTATCCTTTAAATTTATTTACAAACACTATACCGACAAACGTTACAAATAATATGCAACATATCGTTATTACGATAGTTGAAAACGCTACCGGCTCAGCAAACGCCATTTAAAACCTCACCGCATCTAGGGCACGTTTCGTTATCTTTTAAAGAGCTAAATTTCCAACATCTTGGGCATTTATGAGCCGTGCTTAGGGCTATTTTAAATTTCTCTCCTAAAATTTCAAACTCGCCGAGCGCCTCTTTATCGTCGTATTTTTCAACGAAGCTAACCATATAAAGATCGGCTACTTCGTCGCGATCGTAGCTTAAAATTTTACTTGACGTCGTTTGGATAACCAGTTCAAGGGTTGATTTGATCTTTTTGTCTTTTTTAAATACGTCTATTAGCTCAAAAAATTTCTCTCTGCCGGCAAAAAGTAGCTCGTCTTCAACGTTAAAGTCGAATTTAATCGGCTCATAAACTAGATCAAACGCGTCAGTAGCGCCGTTTTTGACAATACTCGGCGCGTAGTCCGTGACCTCGTCGACCGTATATGTAAGCGTAGGGGCTATCAACGGCAAAAGAGCTCTCGTTATGATAGCCATAGCGCTTTGTGCGCTCTTTCGTCTTGCTCCGTTTTGCGCGTCGCAATAAAGTCTGTCTTTGCAAACGTCAAGGTAAATTCCGCTAAAATCCGCCGATAAAAAATTTAAAAGCAGATTAAAGCCCTTTGAAAAATCATAAGCCCTAAAACACTTCTCCGCCTCGTCAAATACTCCCTTTGCGCGGGTCAATATCCATTTATCCAACAAGCCGAACTCATAGCTAATCTCGTTTAAATCATTAACGTTTGCCAGCAAAAATCTTATCGTATTTCTTATTTTTCTATACTGCTCGCTTACTTGTTTTAGGATATTATCGCTGATCTTTAAGTCGCTTGAATAATCGCTAAGTCCGACCCAAAGGCGCAAAATTTCAACGCCGTAAGTCTTTGCCACGTCTTGAGGCGCTACGACGTTGCCCTTGCTTTTACTCATTTTTTGTCCGTTTTCATCTACTGTAAAGCCGTGCGTCAAGATCGTTTTATAAGGAGCGTGGGAATTTACGGCGGTGCTTACTAAAAGAGAGCTTTGAAACCAACCTCTATGCTGATCCGAACCCTCCAAATACATATCGGCCGGATAAGCTCCGGCATCGTAGTTTTCGCTCTGTAAAACGGCTCGCCAAGTCGATCCGCTATCAAACCACACGTCGAGAATATCCATAACTTTTTCTAAATTTTCAGGTTCGTATTTTGAATTCGGCGCAAGTAGCTCGGCAATGCTTAGATCCCACCATGCGTCCGCACCCTTTTGCTCGAAAATTTCGGCGATATGCTCTAAAATTTCGGCATCAAATATGGGTTCTTTTGTATCTTTACGCCTAAAAAACGCTATCGGAACGCCCCAATCGCGCTGACGAGAGATACACCAATCCGGACGATTTTCTATCATCGAGCCTATGCGTTTTATGCCGACAGGCGGATAAAATTTAACGTTATCAAGCTCGCCGCGCGCGACTTCGCGAAGCGTTTTACCGTTTAATTTCGGCTCGTCCATAGCGATAAACCATTGCTTTGTCGCTCGATAAATCACTGGTTTGTGCGTTCTCCAACAAAACGGATAAGAGTGGGTAAATTTTGAAACGCTTAGCAAATTTTGCCCTAAAAGCTCAATGATTTTTTCGTTTGCCTTAAAAATATGCATTCCGACCAATTCATCGACGACGTCGGCTCTAAAAAGTCCGTTTGCTTTTAGCGTCTCGTCGTAAAATCCGCCGTCATCGACAGGCATTAAAATTTCTTTAAATCCATATTTTAAGCAAATGTGGTAATCATCCTCGCCGTGTCCGGGAGCGGTATGCACCAGACCCGTTCCGCCGTCCATCATGACGTGATCGCCTAATAAAAATCGCGATTTTCTATCGTTTAGCGGATTTATCGCATGCGTATTTTCAAGTTCGCTTGAATTAAATTCTTTTAAAATTTTACCGTCGGTAAGACCGTTTTTGGCAAGTTCCTCAAGCAAAGGCTTTGCGAATATTAAATTTTCAGACGTTAAAACGTAAATTTCATCGGGTTTTAGACTGATTGCCTGATTTGCCGGCAAAGTCCAAGGCGTAGTCGTCCAAATAACCGCCTTTGCCTCGCTCACGCCAAGCTTGGCAAGCGCGTCGTTATCAAGCGCGAATGCGACGTAAATCGAATAATCCTCTTTGTCTTCATATTCGACCTCGGCTTCGGCAAGTGCGCTCTTAGCCGCCCAACTCCAATACACTGGCTTACTGCGCTCTATCAAAAGCCCTTTTTTGGCTATCTCGCAAAGGGCGCGGTATATGTCTGCTTCAAATTCGAATTTCATCGTCATGTATGGATTTTCAAAATCACCTATGACGCCGAGCTGTTTAAACTCGTCGCGCTGAATATCGATAAACTCGCGTGCATGAGCTCTACAATATTCGCGAATTTGCGTTTTACTAAGCTCTTTTTTCTTTTCACCGAGCTTTACTTCGACTTGTTGTTCTATCGGAAGTCCGTGACAGTCCCAGCCCGGCACGTATCTAGCGTTTTCGCCGAAAAAATAGTGAGTTTTTACGATAATATCTTTTAAAATTTTATTTAGCGCATGCCCGATATGTAGGTGTCCGTTCGCATACGGAGGTCCGTCGTGAAGGTTAAAATTTTTAGCGGCGTTTGCGCGTTTTCGTTTCATTTTTTCATAAATTTTACGCTCTGCGTACCATGATTTTAGTCGTTGCGGTTCGTTTTGGGGAAGGTTACCTCGCATAGGAAATTCAGTGCTCGGGAGCAAAAGAGTCTCTTTGTAGTCCATTTTTTACCTTGTGATTTTAAAATTTGTGAATTTTAGCTTAGCAAGGGTTAAATCACACTGAAAAATAGTATAATTAAGCAAAAAGGAGCATTCTTATGAAAGACGCAATACTCATAATCGGCGATGATTTACGCATAAATAAGGAATTTTTAAACTATATTTTCGAGAGTTACGAGGAGTGTTTCGGCGAGCTTGGTTCTCTTAATTTTGCATCAAGAAGCAATAAAGATTTGCCTTTTGTAATCGAAATTTTTTCAAAAGAATTCGACGCGCTTAGTATCTTCGGCTCGGACGAATCTTTTGCCACGGCTGCTAAAATTTTAGCTACTTTAAGCGAAGATACGCTTGAGCTAAAAGACTCCGATACCCTTGTGCCGAAAACCGCTTTAAATTTCAGAAATAATAGCTTTTTGATAAAATTAAATAACGCTAATATAAATTTAATCAAAGCAAATCCTAATGAAAAATTGGGTGAATTTCTGATAGAACCGGAGTCCGATTTTAGCTATTTTAACCTCTTTGACATAGACGTTCAAAGCGCGAAAATTTTACTGGAACCGCTTGCAAAAACATATGAAATTAAGATAAATTTAAGCGAGCTTATACAAAGTATCGATTTGCTACTCGCCGAGGCGAATAAATTCGGTCGGCTTGAAGGCTTTTTGCAAGGTGTAAAAACGTTATTTTCACAAAAAATGATAAATGAAAAAGACGTCATAAAATTTATCGCACAAAAATTAATAAGCGAAGGGCTAAAAATTTCATTTGCGGAATCTTGCACCGCCGGTTTGGCGGCTGCGAAATTTGCGAAATTCGGCGGAATTTCAACCGTATTCAACGGCTCTTTAGTGACTTACGCAAACGAGATAAAGCGCGATTGGCTAGGCGTAAGCGATGAAATTTTAGATAACTACGGCGCAGTTAGCGAGCAGTGCGTCCGAGCGATGTTAAACGGGGCTTTAAGCTCGTCAAATTCCGATCTTGCACTGGCAATTAGCGGGATAGCGGGTCCGGATGGAGGTAGCGCGCAAAAGCCTGTAGGAACGGTATTTGTAGGAGCCG
>JAJQAF010000162.1 GCA_021203945.1 Campylobacter sp. | reverse complement strand
GGATTATAGCGCAAATACGATTAAATAAAAATTTTTTATAAAAGAGATATTTTAATTTTTTGCGGATATAATATTAGCTTAATTTTTTATATGTAGATTTTCATGAAAACCGTAGTTTTAAGTTCAACTCTCGCTATTTGCGCTTCGGCGGACGAAAATTTGATGGAAATTTATACAAATCGCGTATTTTTACATCAAAATTTTATAGATCAAAAGAGTTCGTTTAGCCTAAATTTACCCGAGCCGGTAACCCTAAACGATATTGACGTGAGTGCGTCTTGCGAGATAAGAAGTTTAAAACTAAACGAGCGCGAGATCGTTAAAGATTACGATTACGTCGAGGTCGAAAAGGCCAAAAAAGAGCTTACCAAATTAAAAAATAGACTAAATGCGCTAAACGGTAAAAGCAAATTTTTGAGCGATTTTTCGCTTGGAAAAGACGTTCAAGATATTGGCGTTTTAAAGGAAAATAGCTGTAAATTTTATATTCTTATGCTTGAAAATTTTAGCGAAATTTCGGCTATCGAAGATGAGATTTACGAACTAAACTTAAAGATCAAAAAATACAATCCAAAATATTTCGTCAGACTTGATTTGAGCTTTGAATGCGGACCGAAATTCGTAAAAATCTCCTATCCGATAAATGTAAAATTTCAGCTTCAAAATAAAATTTTAGCCGATACCGTAAAGAAAAAAGTAAATATCCTCCAAAATCTGGTTATTAAAAATCCGTTGAGTCAAGACTTAAATAACCTAACCGTCGTGCTTTATCCGTTTGCATATTCGTCGAATTTGTCTCCCGCTAGGTTTTATCCGTGGTATGAGGGTAAAAACGAGCCCGTGCTTGCGGCTGCGGAATATTCGGCGATAACGCAAGATTCTTATGAGGAAACGGCAAAGACAAGTCGCGCCGACAAAGATATTCAAGCGCAAAATTTTCAAAATACGCCGTCGCATGCTTGGCAGATAAAAAACGCCGCCTTAAAGCCGAACGAAGAGGGCTCTTTTGTATATGACAGACAAAGCTTAGATGCAGAATTTGATATTTTCATAGACGGATACGGAGCTTCAAATGCATACATCAGGGTGAAATTTACGCCTTTAAATAGCGTAGAATACGCCGATACCACTATCAAAATAGACGGTATAAACATCGCAAAATCAAACGGTATTGATATCAAACCTAACGAGGAAAATTCTATCTTTTTCGGTAAAAACGATCTGATCGGCATAAAAAAAGAAAAGGTAAATAATTTTACGAAAGAGTCGTTTTTCGGCAATAATAGCTCCGTTACCGAAGCCTATAAATACTCCGTCAAAAATAATTCAAATTCTGCATGGAACGTAACTTTGCAAGAGAGATTGCCGATCTCGACTCATGAAGACGTCAAGGTTAGCGTTAAAAATATGCCTAAAGAAAATAGAATCGATAACGAAGGTAGAGTTAGCTGGGATTTTGAGCTAAAATCGGACGAGAGTAAAGATATAGAATTCTCTTATGTCGTAACAAAACCTACAAAATAAATTTTAGAGCCCCGGCGGCTCTAAAATCAAAGTAAAGATATTATTTTTTTTAAAACGAAATCGATCGGATAAAAAAACGACTCTTTAAACGGCGAGATTAGAATCAACACAAGTAAAATAAAGCCGTATCTTTGCATGTCGGCATAGTAATCCGACAGCTTTTTAAAACCTAAAATTTTTAAAATATATTCAAACGCTTTTGAACCGTCAAGCGGCGGAATAGGGTAGAGATTGAAAATCGCTAAAATCAAATTTAACGCAGTTAGAGCGTATAAAAACTCGATCAAAATTTCGTTCGGCACGGCGGTTTTTGTAAATTTCAATACAAAAAATGCAAGTGCGGCAAGCAAGAGATTATAAGCTATTCCGGCGAGCGCCACGGCGATAGCGCCTTTGTATCCGCCGTTTCTAATGACGGTGTTTATATTCACGGGCACCGGCTTTGCCCAGCCGAACATAAGTCCTGTCGTCATATACATCATCGTAGGTATTATGATCGTGCCTAGAGGATCAATATGGCGAATCGGATTTATGCTTAATCGACCTAAAATTTTAGCGGTATTATCGCCGAATTTATACGCGATATATCCGTGAGCTATCTCATGCCCGACGATAGCTATTATGAGTGCCGTGACGATTGTTAAAATTTCAATCGAATTAAAATTAGTGAAGCCCATCGACTTCATTTTCCTTTAAAGCGTAATTCGTAAATTTTTCGTCGTTTTGTATAGTATCTACGGATCGACCGATGCGTTCCCATCTTATGCGATAGTTTTCGTCCCAGCTAAAATAAATAAACCACGGCTTGCCTACGATGTCTTTATACTCCACGCTTCCCCAAAATCGACTATCGTTTGAGTGATCGCGATTATCGCCCATCATAAAGTATTGATCGCTCGGGACTTTGAAATAAAACGCGTTAAAATCATATCGATCGTTTGCCGGTAACGATTTGGTCAAAAACGGCTTCATCGCAAGCTTTTTAGCGTTTAGATAATAAACCATCTGCTCAAACATATTTACCTTTTCATCGTAGTGAATTCCGCTGAATTTATACGGTTCTTTTACGAAAAGCTTGCCGTCAATCGGCACGATATCCTTTTCGTCGTAGTTTGCCCTGATATATTCATCGCCTTCGATAGGACGTAAAAACGTCTGTTTTTCGGTAAAAATTATCTCGTCGCCGCCTGTAGCAAAACAGCGTTTTACGTAGTGTATCTTTTCGTCATACGGATAGCGAAATACTACTATATCGCCTCTTTTCGGACCTTCGCCGTTGATTAGATGTCCGTTTGCGTTAAATTCGGGTAAGACCTTTATCTCAAGCCACGGGATTCTCGGAGTCGGCACTCCGTAGCTAAATTTTTTGACAAACAGATGATCGCCGATCAAAAGCGTGTTTTTCATTGATCCGGAAGGTATAACAAAGGCTTGAGCGATAAAAAATATAACGAGCAGAACGATGATGATCGTTCCCGTCCAGCTACTTGAAAATTCATGAAGTTTATTAAAAATTTTTCTCATTTTCTCTCTTTTAAAATTTAACTCCCAAATTTTTAGCCCGATTTTGAGCCGATATTACCGTATTGCTAAGCAACATCGCTATCGTCATAGGTCCTACGCCGCCGGGAACCGGCGTTATGAAAGAGCATTTTGCGGCGACTGCGTCAAAATCCACGTCGCCTACCAGCTTGCCGTTATCCAGGCGGTTTATTCCAACGTCAATGACTATCGCGCCGTCTTTTACCATATCCGCCGTAACGAAATTCGGCTTTCCGATCGCCGCTATTATAAGGTCGGCTTGAGCGCAAATTCGTTTTAAATTTCGCGTTTTGCTATGAGCTACGGTAACAGTCGCCGAAGCGTTTAAAAGTAAATTCGCCATAGGTTTGCCCACGATGTTACTTCTGCCTATTACGACGGCGTTTAGTCCCGATACGTTTATATCGTATTCTTTTAAAATTTTCATTATGCCAAGCGGCGTGCAAGGCACGAATCCGTCAAGTCCGCTAACTAGCTTGCCGACGTTTTGAGCGTGAAATCCGTCCACGTCTTTTTGCGGTCTGATAGCCTCTAAAATACTTGTCGTATCTATGTGTTCGGGCAAGGGAAGCTGCACTAAAATTCCGTCTATGCTATCGTCTAAATTTAAGACGTTTATAAGCGCTAAAAGCTCATTTTGGCTCGTATTTTCAGGCAATCTGTGCATAACGGAGATGATGTCGCCTGCTTCGCAGGCTTTTTCTTTTGCGGCGACATACGTTTGACTGGCTTTGTCTTCTCCGAGTAAAATTACCGCTAAAGCGGGTTTGATGCCTACGTTTTTTAAAGCGTTCGCTCGCTCTTTAACTTCGGCTTTTACCTTTGCGCTAACGGCTTTTCCGTCTAAAATTTTCATAATATATCCTTGCTAAAATGCTTTTTTAATTATAAAGATTGTATCATACCCAAAATTTAATTAAATTTTAAAACTGGAAACGAATGAGGCTATTTTTTTGTATTTTTATCATTTGCTCGCTAACACTAAGCGCCGATTTTATCACTAAGATGGATTATGCCAGAATGCGCTATCTAAATCCGCGAGGTATAGGTTGCGATAAATGTCACGGTGCAAAGGGCGAAGGAAGCGTTATCTCGAAATTTAAGCATTTTGATAAAAAAACAAAGCGACTAGTAAACGACGAACTGCGAGCACCGCGGATAAATGACCTTGAATATGAGCGTTTTATCGCCGCTTTAGAAAATCCCAAAGGCGTTATGCCGAGCTATTTTTTGACCGACGAAGAGAGTAAAATTTTATACGAATACATAATAAGCTTAAACAAACAAAATAAAGCAAAAGGAAAAAAATGACAAACAAACAAGCGTTTAGCGAGGCTAAAAATTTTATTCCGGGCGGCGTAAATTCGCCTGTTAGGGCATTTGGTAGCGTAGGCGGCGAGCCCGTTATTATAGATAGCGGCAAAGGCGCTTATATATATGATATAGAGGGTAAAAAATACCTTGATTTTATACAAAGCTGGGGACCGCTCATTTTCGGTCATTGCGATGAAGATATACAAAACGCGGTGATAAATGCGGCTAAAAAAGGGCTAAGCTTCGGAGCGCCGACGCTAGCGGAAACGACTTTAGCAAAGATGATTTGCGAAAAATTTGAAAATATAGACAAGATTCGCTTCGTTAGCTCCGGAACGGAAGCTACGATGAGCGCTATTCGCGTGGCTCGCGGATATAGTAAAAAAGACGGGCTGATAAAATTCGAAGGCTGCTATCACGGACATTCCGACGCTCTACTTATTAAGGCGGGTAGCGGTGCGACTACTTACGGCAACGCTTCAAGCGGCGGAGTTCCGCAAGAGGTGGTAAAAAATACCTATTTGGCGATTTACAACGATATTTCAAGCGTAGAGGCGATATTTGAAAACAATAAAGATAAAATCGGAGTCGTAATCATAGAGCCGATAGCCGGAAATATGGGGCTTGTACCCGCCGATAAAGAATTTTTGATCGCTCTTCGCGCCCTTTGCGATAAATTCGGCGCCGTGCTTATATTGGACGAGGTAATGAGCGGCTTTAGAGCGTCGGAATTCGGCTCTTTACCATATCACGGAGTTTTAGCGGACATCGTTACTTTCGGTAAAGTCATAGGAGGCGGCATGAACGCCGCGGCATTCGGCGGCAAGCGCGAGATTATGGATTGTTTGAGTCCTGACGGCACCGTATATCAAGCGGGCACGCTTAGCGGCAATCCCGTAGCGATGAGCGCGGGCATAATCGCGCTAGGTAAGATAAATTCGAATAAAAATTTATACGACAAGCTTGAAAATTTAGCCCGCCGTTTAACCGACGGCTTTAAAAGCGCGGCAAACGATGCCGGCGTGGCACTTCATACCGACGTAAGAGGCTCGATGTTCGGCTATTTTTTTACGGATAAAGCGGTAAAAAACTATGATGACGCCCTAAAAAGCGACGTTAAACTATTTGCTAAATTTCATGCCGCCATGCTTGCAAAAGGCGTTTATCTTGCGCCCAGCCAGTTTGAGACGGGCTTTATATGCGAGCCTATGAGCGAGGCGGATATTGATTTTGCCGTCCGCGCGGCGCGCGAAGCGTTTAGGGAGATAAAGGCGTAATGGCAAAGATAAAAGAGATTGTTTCTGGCGCGGAACAGCTTAGCTTGGGCATTTCTATGGTCGTAGCCGTGGCTCTTGGAACAGGACTTGGATATTGGATCAAAAGCCTTACGGGCTGGGGATTTGCGCTTTGGGGAGGTCTGGCTCTCGGCATTGCGGCAGCGATTTTGAACGTCTATAAAGCTTATAAATTTCAGATGAAAAGTCTTGACGAGCTAAAAGACGAAAATCGTTACAAAACCCTAAAAGACGATGACGAGGAAG
>JAJQAF010000014.1 GCA_021203945.1 Campylobacter sp. | reverse complement strand
CAAAATCGAGCTTGATTAGACGAAAATAAACAAACGCGGCAAACGATATAGAGTATTATTGTTGGATACGGGCGAATTTAAATTTTATACTCTGGCAGCAAAGAGCGATAAATTCGCTATCGGCGATACGATTAGTTTGGTCGTTCAAAATATAGACGTAAGCTTTAAAGACTATCTTAGCGGTCGATTTTATATGCCCTCAAGCGAAAGAAAAATTTTAAACCCTATGTCTCGTAGCAACGAACCTAAAAGCATAACGCTAAAAGAGAAAATCTTTAAATTTATACAAGCCCAGCACGAAAGTGCCGAAATTTCAGCACTTTACGGCGCTTTATTTCTAGCAAATCCCTTACCGCCAAAGCTAAGAGACGACGTAGCGCACTGGGGTATCGCGCATCTGCTAGCCGTAAGCGGCTATCATTTGGGCGTGATAATGACGATCGTATTTTTGTTGATAGCGCCGATATACAAAGTATTTTCAAGCAGATTCTTCCCTTACAGAAGTTATAAATTCGACGTAAGCGTTCTTGCGTTTGGTTTTTTAATGCTTTATTTTTATCTGATAGGCTTCGTGCCTAGCTTTATGCGAGCATTTGCCATGAGCGCGTTCGGCTTTTATATGCTTTGCCGAAATATCGAAATTTTAAGCTTCTCTACGCTTTTTATCGTGATTTGTTTTTGCATCGCGCTATTTCCAGGCTTGGCGCTAAATTTAGGCTTTTATTTTTCATGCGCGGGAGTATTTTACATATTTTTATACTTACGTTATTTTAAGGACAGATTTAGCCTTTTAATGCACTCTTTGCTTTTAAATTTATACGTGTTTTTTGCGATGGAAGCGATCGTCCTTTACTTTTTCCCGCTCGTTAGCTTTCAACAATTTAGCGTAATACCGCTTAGCTATATTTTCACGATATTTTATCCCGTAAGCGCCCTACTTCATATATTTTTACAAGGCGGAACGTTTGATAAAATTTTAATAGAATTTTTAAATTTCAGGCTTTCTTCAACTACGTTAGACATTCCGTTTATCGTATTTGCGGGATATAATTTATTGTCGATTTTGGCGATAAGATTTAAAATTTTAGTATTCGCTCCGCCGTTTATCGGCGCGATCTGTTTTATTATAGCGACTTTTAAGCTCTAAATTTTAGCCTGCAAGAAAGCGCAAAGCTTAAGTCCGTAAAGAAAAATAATCCAAGATATATAAACCCACAAAAAGAAAAACAGCACTATGGAGAACGAGCCGTAAATATTAAAATACGTCTTATTATAAACCACGTAATAAACGAAAAGCGATTTGCCGACATACCATGCTAGCGAAACTACAAACGAGCTAAAAAGCGCGTTTTTAAATTTTATTCCCTCGCCGACGGAGATAAGATACGTTACGCAAAAGATCGCCCAGACGATAAGATACGGGAAAATGCTTAGAAAATTTATCCAGCTTGTATATTGAGTGGAATTTAGCAAGTCTTGCACCCAATTTGACAGATAAAAGCTAAATCCAAGCCCAAGCGGAGCAAGCGTTATTAGCGTCCAATACGAGCTTAGAGCGTTCCAAAAGCTACGTTTCTTCTCGCTTTGCATAATTTGATGAACGACGTATTCGTAATCTATAAAAAACATAACGGACGTAAAAATAATCGCTACGAAACCCACGATACCGAGGCTAACGCTATTTTGTAAAAACGTCTGCATATAGTTTGCCATTACGTCTTGATGCGTAGGTAAAAGCGCCGAAAACACAAAGCTTTTTATATTTTCATAATATTCGCTAAAACTAGGCATTTGCGTAAAAACGGAAAACGATAATAAAAGAACCGGAATAATCGCTAAAATCGTATGAAAGCTAAGGCTTGAGGCATAATGCATAAGCTGCGTATCTTTGATTTTAGAGGCTAAATTTAAAGCTATCTTAAGATTGTGTGTAAATTTAGCCTCTTGCATCGCATAATCGCCTATTGATCTTCGTCAAACAATCTATCGTAGTGAGCGTCGTAATTATTTATATGTTCGCTGCTAAATTTCCAAAAAACGGTATCTATATCGCTCACGCGCGTATAAAAAGGAAGTTGATAGTATTCCACTTCACCGCTTTGAAATTCTTTCAAAATTTTAAAACTTTGACAATCGGCAAATACGCTACGTCCGTCCATCGCCACAAATATAAGTCCCGCCGCGCTTTGTGCGCACATCTTGCGAAAATCGTCGCGGCTAGGGTTTGGTTTATATTCGTAACTCAAATACGCACCGATTATATCCGGATGTATAAATATTATTTTTGGAAACGCCGCTATCACTTCGTCATAAATCTCTTTGTTCGGAACTACTATAACCGATCGGTTATAAAGGTAGTTTAAAATGACCGTATCGCCGACTTCGGGCGCAACTCCCGGAAGAGGTAAAGCAGGCTGCGCCAGCAGATCAAACACTTCAAATCTAGCCTTTGCAAAGCCTCCTTTTTTTGAAATAACGCTAACCCGCGCGACGATGGAGCTTTCGGTATTAAATTTATGCATAACTACGCCGCTTGAACCGATTAAAATTTCCGGGCTATCGACTATCGTGGCTGTGCCGTCGTCATCAATACTTATAATCGGAGTTCTATATTCGTTTAAATGAAATTCCGCCGCAAACGCATAGCTTAAAAAAAATAACAAAATCAAAACAAAATGTTTCAAAAATATTCTCCTATATTTAATTTTCAAGCGATTATAGCCTAAAATACTTTATTTTTTGCAAAATTAAAGCAAATTTTTAGTAAAATCAGCTGGAATTTTTTATCAAAAGGATATAGATGCTGCGCGCCTTTATAGCTTATTCTTTTTTAATTTTAAATTTATACGCGCTTGAACCTACCGTCAAAGAATTGAGCTGGCCAAACGGCAGCCATTTTTTAAATTTTTTAGAAAATAATAAAATTCCGCTTTCTTTATATTATAATCTAACGAGCGAAGATCAAGAGCTTGCCGCCGAGATCATCGCCGGCACGAAATATCAAATTTTAAAAGACGGCGACGACAATACTATTCAAGCGTTAATACCGGTTAGCGACGAGCTTCAAATGCATATTTACAGAGATGATGACGATAATTTTAAGCTGGAATTTATACCGATTTCTTATCAAAGCTACGATAACGTTTTAAGCCTTCAAGTAGAAAAATCGGTCTCCGAGGATATATTCGATTACACGGGTTCGGGCACGCTGGCGCTAGGATTTAAAGAGGTATTCAAAGGCTCCGGGGTCGATTTTAGAAAGATAAATAAAGGCGATCGTATCGTAATTGTCTATAATCAAAAAAAGCGTATGGGGAGATCTTTCGGCACTCCGGAAATTTACGCCGCGTTGCTCGAAACAAAAAATAAGCGCTATACGATGTATAAATTTGAAGATAAATTTTATGATAGAAACGGAAAGAAAAACGATAAATTTTTGCTTATTCGCCCGTTGCTAAACGCCCGTATAACATCTGCCTTTACGCTTAAAAGATGGCATCCTATACTTCGTAGATATCGGGCTCATTTAGGCGTCGATTACGGTGCGCCTCGCGGAACTCCAGTGCGTTCAGCCGGCGACGGAACGATAAAATTCGTAGGAACGAAAAGCGGATACGGAAAGGTCGTTATTATCAGGCACGCAGGCGGATACGAGACGCTATACGCACATTTGAACGGATTTGCCAAAGGTATAAAATCGGGCTTAAATATCAAACAAGGCAAACTTATAGCTTACGTAGGAACAAGCGGCATGAGTACGGGTCCTCATCTGCATTTTGGTTTGTATATAAATAATAAACCGATAAATCCCGAAAGCGCAATCAAGGTCGTAAAAAGCATAGAAGACAAAAAAGAAGTCGCTAAATTTAAAGCCGTCGTAACCAAAAACGATACGTTAATGAAGAAAGCTATGGCGGATAATATATTGCCGCCGAAAGTGGAATTTTTCCCGAATATTATAGAATTTTAAACTAAAGATAAAAAATGAGTGCAGAACTTCAAGAAGCAAAAGAGATAATCGATCAGCATTTAGACGAGCAAAACGAGAGTAGCGACATAACCGCATCCGAACTGGCTCAACACCTACAAACGCTAAAAAAACACGATGAAGAACTATTTACGGAATATCTGGGCAAGCTTGATCCGGAAGCGTTAGGCGACGTTGCAATCGAATTACCGGATCATATGCTAAAAGACGTCATAGAGACGGTTCCTTCGGAAAAGATCGTCGAAGCGCTTGAAGAGTTAGAAAGCGACGATGCTACCGACCTTTTACAATATATCGAAGAGATAGACGAAGAAAAGGCAAAAGAGCTTTTTGAAGGTCTTGATAAAGAAAACCAAGATGAAATTTTACGTCTTAGGAGTTACGACGATAACGAAGCGGGCGCATATATGCAAACGGAGCTTTTTTCGGCGAAGCTAGATGAAAAATTAGGAGACGCCGTAGCTAGACTCAGACGGTTAAAACAAGAGGGAGAACTTGAAAATATATCTCAACTTTTCGTTATAAATAACGACGGCGTATTGCAATACGGCATTCCGCTTGAGGATCTGATCTTATTTGACTTTTCAAAAAGGCTAATCGAAAATATACAAAGCACCGAGCCGGAGCATTACAAACCTCATACCGCGCTTGATAGCGACGATATAGAAAATGTCGTAAGCATAGTGCAAGACTACGATCTAAGCGTTATACCTATAGTAGATGATAAAGGAATTTTGCTCGGACGTATTACCGCGGACGATATACACGACTTTATCCAAGAAAGCGCAACGGAGCAGATATATAACTTAGCCGGCGTTGATGATGATGCGGAAGAGGAAAATACTCTAATCAAAGCCGGAAAAGCACGTGCGATTTGGCTTAGCGTAAATTTAATGACCGCAATATTTAGCTCCTTTATAATAGGACTTTTTGACGAGACGATAGCGGCTTACGTGGCGCTTGCGGTATTAATGCCGATCGTCGCCTCGATGGGCGGAAATACCGGCACGCAAGCGCTTGCCGTTACAGTGCGACGCTTGGCGCTCGGCGAGATAGAATTTAAAGACGCCAAAAGCGTTTTAAAACGCGAGGTTAGCATATCTCTTATAAACGGACTTATTTTTGGCGTGATTATGGGCATTATAGCCGCCGTTTGGTTTAACAAAGGGCTTTTAGGGGTAGTTATCGGTTTAAGCATGGTTACGAATTTATTTTTTGCCGGATTTTTCGGCACTATCATACCTCTAACGCTTAGGCGGCTTAATATCGATCCCGCCGTAGGTTCCGCCGTCATTCTAACAACATTTACCGACGCTATAGGATTTTTTAGTTTTTTAGGACTTGCGACATGGATGCTCATATAACCGACATTAAAATTTTACCGATTAAAGAGTCGAAATATCTAAAACCGTTTAGGCTGGAATTTAAGCAAAACGGACTTACGCGCAATTGGGATTGCGTTAAAGTTATGAATAGCGTTTCCGTATTTTTATATCATGAAGAGCGCGACGCATTTTTATTCGTAAAGCAGTTTCGCCCCGCAGTTTGGTATTCGCAGAACAAAGAGGGCGTTAAAACGGACGAACAAGGCTATACATACGAGCTTTGCGCCGGTCTTATGGATAAAGGGCTGAGCGAGGAACAGACCATACGCGAAGAGTCCGTTGAAGAGGTCGGATATAAGCTAAAAGAGGTCGAACGCATTACAATGACGTATGGGGCGTTTGGGTTCGGCGGCAATACGCAAACGATGTTTTATGCGTCAATAAACGAAAGTATGCGCGTAAATTCGGGCGGCGGTATAGACGGCGAAGATATAGAGCTCGTTTTTATTCCGCGTGAAGAAATGCAGAATTTTATATTTGACGAGAGCAAAATCAAAGGCTTTGGTCTGCTTTTCGCCTTTTTATGGTGGGAAAAATTTAAAAAAATATAAACTTAAGGCTCTTAACCTCCTGTTTAAATTTTTTGATAG
>JAJQAF010000272.1 GCA_021203945.1 Campylobacter sp. | reverse complement strand
GAATATAGCACTTCCCAAAACCACCGCGATAAGCTCGATAGGAAGCTCATATGGCGCTATCAAAACCCGTCCGATAAGATCGCAAGCAAGCACGAAAATCGCCCCGAAAAGCGCGGTATCGGCAAGCGTGCCTTGGAGTCTGTCGCCCTTAAACATACTGATTAAATTCGGCACGATTAGCCCGACGTAAGATATGGTGCCGACCACAACCACGACCGAAGCCGTAAGCATCGCCGCAATACTAAGTCCGCCGAAAAGCACGAAATTATACGGCACGCCTAAATTTTTACTAAATTCACGCCCAAGCCCCACGATATTAAAATAATTCGCAAATGCAAAAGCAAGGATAAAAAGCGGGATCGTGAGATAAACGATCTCGTATCGTCCGCGCAAGACGAGCGAAAACGAGCCCGTCAGCCACGTAGAGAGCGTCTGAACCAGATCAAATTTAAACGCCAAAAAGCTCGTAACGCCGCCGATAACGTAGCTAAACATGATGCCTACGATCGCGACCATTACGGTGTCTTTAAATTTGATAGTTTGGATAAAGGCAACGTAGATCCAAGTGCCCGCCATCGCGGTAAAAAAGGCAAATATCGCCCGTGCGTAAATTGAAGAGTGCGGCATAAAAACGAGCGCGAGCAAGATACCAAGCTGCGCCGAAGCGATCGTGCCGCCCGTAGTCGGAGAGACGAATTTATTCATACAAAGCTGCTGCATCAAAAGCCCTGCCGTGCTAAGCCCGACACCCGCGCAAATAATAGCCAAAAGGCGCGGCAAGCGCGATATAAAGAGCGTTTCAAGCTGCTTTATATCGCCGTTAAAAATGCTTTTTATATCCATATCTAAAACGCCCACAAATAGCGAAACGACGCTTAGAACGAGCAAAATCAAAGCCAAAACGATAGTTGAACGCAAATTTACTCCATATTTATGATAATGAAATTAGATTTTACAATTTTTTTCTTAAATTTTGATATAGATAGCAATTTAAAGCCTAAAGGCTCCGCTCAAATAAATTATGGATATTTAAATTTAATAAATGCATAATAAGTAGAGCAAAACCGCTAAACCGTAATCTTGTAATTACACCGTAAAACAATAATAGTGTTTTTATTTAAACTATATTTATCATGCCGACGGAATAGCTTTAGAATTTAAGAATTTAACAAATCCTTATAACAATCATCTAAAATATATCTATATTTTTCATTGATACAGCAGCGAAATAGTTGATAATAATATCTAAGAGTAATTTTAGTAGCTTCGTCTTTGGATAATATCTTATCTTTAACGTCTTGAAGTATGGTCTTGTTAAACCTCAAACAAATATCGTTAAAATCATCTACTTCCAATCTATCAATATAGCCGTCGTTTATACAATTTTCAAGCATAGAGTAGCTTCTTTTATGTAGATCGTTAGATTTAAACATACTATTTAAAAATTTGGGAAGCTTTTTGTTGTCTTTATTCGGAAAAAGCTTATAATACTCCTCTATGTAATTATCAAATTTACCGTCATTATGTGCAAAAAATAGCAGCTCGTAAATTTCGGGTTTCTCATAAGAATAGTCGCAAAAACATTTACAAACTTTCATATAAACCTCAATAGAGTTGCTGCAGTTTGATATATATGTCGATACCGCTTTATTATACTCTTCGAGTTGGTTAAAGGTCGCTAAAAAAACCAAATGGGTTAGATTATCGAAATAATTATAAAGCGTGGCGCTTGAATATCCTGCAAGATTGGCGGTATTTCGTATATTTACGGCGCGAATGCCGTCTTTTGCTATGATTTGATTTGCCGCATCTATAAAATACTTTATCATACGAGATTTTTTTAGTTTGGCTCTTTCGTTCTTGCTCATAAATTTACCTTACACATCTATTAAATTTAACTAAAGATTAAATCATACCCTTTAAATCCTTAAATTGTAAATTAATTTGCTTTGATATTTTTTAAATTTGTTTTAAGCGGATTTGACAAACAGCCGTAACGGCAAGATTTAATGCAAATAAAAAGTTAAAAATTTAAAGACACAAATCGCCCGATAATAAACCGGGCGACTTATGATTGTCGTCGCTTTGCCGATTTTCACATAAACTTAGTCGGTTTTAGTTAAAATTTATAACTAAGTCCGGCGCTTACTTGCGTAAGGCTTGGGTATCCCGGCTGTTTTTTAAAGGTTCTATCAAATGTAAGCTGCGCCGCTAAGTTATCCGTGATAGGGTAACCAAACCACAAGCTAAGCTCGTTTTGTCTATAATTTTTATCGTCGCCGCCCTTAAGCTTGTATTCGGTTGTGCCGAAAATCGCATCTATCGAAAGCTTTTGCACGGCAGCGGAGAGCATACCATAATAAGTTCTTACGTCTCTTTCATACATTACGTCGCCTTCTTCAAACTGCACGATCTTATCGCCTGCTTTATTCAGGCTTCCCCAGCCGTTTTTCTTCCCGGTTTGGACATATCCAAGAGTAAATTTAACATCTTTATATTTTGCATATGCCGTGCCTTCAAATATCTTGCCATCTTCGTTTTTTCGCTCATCGGTTTTTGCAAAATGCGCCATGCCGCCAACGGATAAATTTTCGCTTACGCTTCCGTCATACATGAGCTTTGCGCCGCCTCCGGTAAATATATCATCAGCATGCATGGCATATCCTCTAACGGCAAGTCCCATATCAAATTTATACGTAGCTCCGGCAGCAAACATTCCGCTATTTTTATTAATCTTTTTGACCTTAAACATCTCGTTTAATTGCACCTTGCCTCTAGCTCTCGTCCAAATAGCGTCAAGAGTTAAATTCGAAATGGAATTATTTACGATGCTAACACCGTCATTGACTTTTGTTATCCAATCAAAGCTCGTCTCTTGGCGACCGATTTTGATAACCGTGTCGTAAGCGTTGTATTCAAGATATAAATTTGAAAGCATAAATCTATTATCTTTATAAATTCTCTCCGTCGAGTCACCCCTGCCATGTCCCGTATCAAAGTGCCTATCGTCCTCATAAATCGGTGCACTTCCTCTAAAACCGATAACGGCTTTAAAATTTTTAAAATAATCCGTCTCATATTTTAATGAGACCGAGCCGATAGCCCAAGCCGTATCGTTAAAATAGACGGATTTTTCGCCGCTATTTACATGGCGACTCTCGTAAAAGAGCGATATATCTCCGCTTGTTTTGCCATTTTTAAACGCCTCTTCAAGAGTAGTGCCGCTTGCTTGTGTGCATAAGAGCGCCGATATTAAAGATAAAGCATACCTCATCCGAGTTTTGCCGCTTAGCTTACATAAAAACATTTTTGCTCCTTTTATAAGTTGTTTTAATTCTATCCGAATCTATATTCCACACCGAAAGTTCCATTTGGATATTCCCATTTTTTTATAATACTATCACCGCAAAGCACCTTGCATGTTCCGCACTCTAAACAGCCTGCATAATCAAAATGAAAACCGCCGTTCTCATCTTTTTTATAAAGCCCGGCGGGACAAGCCTTTTCAAGCTTTATAAATTCGCTTATATTTATGTTGTCGTCCAACTTTATATGCGCATTGCCTTCATCGACAAAAAATTTATCAAGGCTTAATTTGGCATCTATATTTACGTTATTCATATCGATCTTGCTCCTTTAAATACATCTTTGATTATGTTTGTATAACCTACTTGCTTTAAACGCGGTAGAATTTTTTTCATCAAAGGCTTACTTGCGCCGTCTATTACAAAAAGATCCCTCATAATGGAATTTATCATACAAGGATAATCTCTAAAAATTCTTTCGTTGTTTAAAAATTTCGGCAAATTCTTATAGAGTTTCAAATCTCGCATTACAAAACTTTCGTTTAAAAGCTCATCGTATTGCAGCAAGCTCTTTGCACTAAAATCGTTATTTTGTTTGGCGTTTATTATTGCTTTTGCTGCTGCTGCGCCACTTTGAACCGCTAAATCCATACCGCGCACGGAATACCCGACGTTTAAGCAAAGTCCCGCCGCATCACCCGTTACCACTACACCGCTATCGCTTATTTTTTTCATGGCACCGATTCCGCCTTCGGGAACTATATGAGCTGAGTACTCGGTAGTTTTGCCGCCTTTTATAAGGGGTTTTATAAAATCATGATTTTTAAAATTCTCAAGCATACTAGGAACGCTAATATCCGTTTTGCTACAGTTATGAAGTCCAAAAACTACGCCGAGCGATATCGATGTCTCGTTTGTATATAAAAAACCGCCGCCCATATATGCATTTGACGGACTTCCTGCAAATAGCCACGCCACGCCTTCATTTTGGCTGACATTAAAAATATCGTTTATCTTATCTTTTCCAAGTTCTATTATCTCTTTTACGCCGACTGCACAGGTATGGGGGTTTAGCTCATATCCTAAACCGTATTTTGTGCATATCGTGGAATTTGCGCCGTCTGCCAATACTACTACATCGGACTTCATCTCTTCGCCGCCCGCTATAACGCCGCAAATTTTGCCGTCTTGCCTTATGAGATCATCGACCCTTATACCGTTTATAATGCTAACTCCCGCTTCTTCCGCTTTTTGTCCGAGCCATTCGTCAAATTTAACTCTTAAAACGGAAAATGAAAGCTCGGATTTATTTTTGCCGGGTTTTAGCGCGTAATCCATCGTAAAATTTTCATCTTGCGTCATAAAAGACAGTCTTTCGCGAGTTATAAGCCTCTCTATAGGTGCAATTTGCCCGAAATTCGGAAAAATAGGCTCGATACTGTGAGCGTAAATTCTACCGCCGCTTGTATTTTTAGCACCTATGGTATTACCACGTTCTACAAGCAATACTTCAAGCCCCTCTTTTGCCAGCAAATATCCCGTTATACATCCGGCTATCCCGCCGCCTACTATAATCACGTCAAATTTATCTTCAGCCATTTTATTCCTTTTATAAAATTTCTTTTAAATGCTCGCTTCTAAGTATATTTTTTCTTATTTTGCCCATACAGGTCTTAGGCAGATACGGACAAAACTGCACGATGGAAGGCACTTTAAATTTTGCAAGTCCGCTTAGGCAATATCTCTTAATCTCGCTTTGAGTTAAGCTCTCATTGTCTTTAAGCACTACAAAAGCCTTAATAAGTTCATTATCAAAGGTATCGGGTATGCCGATAACCGCCGCTTCTAAAATTTTTTCATGCGAACTGATAAATGTCTCGACTTCGACGCTTGAAACGTTTTCTCCTGCAACTTTTATGATGTTAACATCTCTATCTACGAAATA
Source organism: Campylobacter sp. (assembly GCA_021203945.1). Taxonomy (GTDB): domain Bacteria; phylum Campylobacterota; class Campylobacteria; order Campylobacterales; family Campylobacteraceae; genus Campylobacter_A. The sequence continues at coordinate 682 of JAJQAF010000272.1, read as the reverse complement.
AAAATACTCATCGTCATCAAAATATCCTATGTCTTTCGTATGAAGCCAACCATCTTTATCAAATGCTTTGTTCGTAGCGTTTTCATCGTCGAAATATCCGTTAAATAAGCTCTTGCCTTTTATGCCTTTTATGCAAATTTCACCTTTTTGATTTGCGCCGAGCTCGCTTCCTTCTTTATCCGTTATTTTAGCTTCATAACAAAATCCTACCTTGCCTATAGAAGGAAATTTTCTCTTTTCTTCGGGTCTGTCGCCTATAATACCTACGACAGTCTCGCTCATTCCATATGAGTTTAAGCAGCTTTTTATGTTAAAGCGTTTCATAAATTCAGCCATATCTTTTTGATTTATATTTAGATAAAAAAGCATCTGCTTTAAGCAATGATTTTTTTCATTAAATTTTACGGGTTGCATCATCATCGTGCATATCATTTTAGGTATGCACTCCGTTACGGTTGCTTTATAAAAGAGTATTTGATCCCAAAATTTACGAGCTGAAAATTTCTCTATCAAGACAAGCGTCGCGCCGCGTGAAAAAGTAGGCATCATTGCCGTGCATTGTGCATCTATATGCCAAAGAGGCATTGATGTCAAATAAATATCGTCCTTAGATAAATTTATCTGCCACGACGAGTAATATCCCGCTAAAATTAGATTATAATGCTGTATCTTATTCACATCT
>JAJQAF010000281.1 GCA_021203945.1 Campylobacter sp. | reverse complement strand
CTATCATATCGGCTTGAGCTTCATTTAAACGCTTTGTGAGAGCTTGGATATTTTCAAAATGTTGGACTTCAAGCTCACCCAGCACTTTTGAATTATGCGCCGCAATCTCTTCTTTTTCGTCGTCACTAATCTTTTTCATTTGGCTTATTTTAGTTATAAAATCTAAATTTTTCTCGCTCATATCTACGTTATCGGCAGCCAAAATTTCGTTTTTTCGGGCAAGCTCGCGAACTAAAGCTTGAAGCTCTTCTACGTTTGAGCTTAAGGGCTTATCGTCATTTAGGACGAAATTTTGAGTATAGCTTTTCGGCGTTATGTATCCGCCGTATTCATACAGATCGTCTTTGCCTATATATTTTTGCTTTTCATAGTCGGGTAGATTATCAAACGTGATATTAAAAATGGTTTGATTATTTTCATTGACTCCGGCTGTTTTTTTATGTTGGTCTAATACAAACCAAGCCCCGACGAAACCTAGCAAAACGCAAAAAACGGCGAATAAAATTTTAGAAATATCCAATTTTGCCCTTATCTAGCAAGAATATCTTTTATGACTATGTGCGCATGATTTAACGCAAGCACGATAGAGCCGCCGTTTCGTAGGACTATATCTCCGCCTACATAAAGCCCTTCGATATTGCTTTGAAATTTTTCATTGACTAAAGGCGTGCCCTTTTCGTCGGTAGATATACCGCATTTTTGTAAAAAAGCAATCGGGCTTGAGCCGCCGATGGCATAAACCACGCGATCATAAACTCGTATCTTACCGTTTGAATAATGCACTCTAACTCGACCGGATTCGTTATCTATCTCGGAAATATCGTGGTTTAAACGAACTTTTATATTGCCGTGCCTTTCCAGCTCCCAAAGCGCTTTTAGATTTACCTCGTTTACGCGGCTAAATTTATCTTTTCTATACGCGATCGTAGTTTTGTTATATTGACAAAGCTCGATAGCGTATTCCACAGCAGAATTTCCGCCGCCTACTACCAAAACCTTTTCGCCGTTGGTGCAATTATCGAGGTTAAAATTTACGACGCTATTTAGCGACGGCGGGATCTTGTAGTCGGGTTTATTCGGACGTCCCATTTTGCCGATAGAGACCATCACGTTTTTAGCCGTATAGCTTGCCGACGAAGTCGTAACTTTAAAAAACTCGCCGTCTTTTTTAATGCTTTCTACTTCGGAATTAAAAAACGCCTCAATCTTTTCGTCGTCTAGCAGTTTGTCAAAATAATCAAGAGTGCTCTCTTTCGTGCCGTCCTCAAACGAGACTACTCCGTGGATCGTGCTGTCTTGACCTTTATACTCTTTGTCGACGCGTTTGTTATCCTTATAAAATTTTCGTATAGTCTGACTGTGATTGTCGCCTTTTTCAAGCAACAAAACGTTATGAAGTCTGTTTCTCTTAGCCTCAACGACCGCCGCGATACCGCAAGGACCGCCGCCGACGACTATTAGATCGTAAATATTTGCCATCTTTTCTCCAATTATTCGTATTTGAAATTTTAATCTATCGAAATTTACATTAAAATTTAAGAAATTCAACGCAAAATTTTAGGCTAAAAGCTCATAAAATATAAAATATCGATACTCTTGGAATAAACGATAAAATACCGAAATTTCAGCTATTTATGCCTTTTTTAAAAGATCCGCCATCAAAAACGCAAGCTCAAGCGCCTGATCGGCATTTAATCTCGGATCGCACTGCGTTTCGTAGCGTCGCTCTAAATTTTGCTCGGTTATTTTTAATGCGCCGCCGATACATTCCGTTACGTCCTGACCGGTCATTTCAAGATGAACTCCGCCCGCGTGTGTGCCTTCTGCTTTGTGTATCTCAAAAAAACTTCTAACCTCGCTCATGATCTTGTCGAATTCTCGCGTTTTATAGTTAGTCGAAGCCTTTACCGTATTTCCGTGCATAGGATCGATACTATAAAGGATATTTAGCCCTTCTCGTTTTAAATCTCGTAAAATTTTAGGCAAAATTCCTTCGATTTTTTCCGCACCCATACGAATTATAACGTTTAATCGCCCCGCTTCATTGTCCGGATTTAGCTTATTTGCAAGGGCTATGACGTCTTTGGATGTAGCAGTCGGTCCGATTTTTACGCCTACGGCATTTTTCACTCCGCTTAAAAAATGAACGTGAGCGTCGTCTATTCCGCGCGTTCGCTCGCCTATCCAAAGCATATGAGCGGAGCAGTCGTACCAGTCGTTCGTAAGACTATCTTGCCTGGTTAGCGCCTCCTCGTAAGGTAACAAAAGCGCCTCGTGCGACGTATAAACCGCGGTTTGATTTAAGGTAGGAGTATTTTCGGAGGTGATCCCGCAAGCCTCCATAAAAGATAGGGTTTTTGTTAATTCGTCGGATAATTTTGCGTATTTTTCGCCTATTTCCGGCTTTTTGACAAAGCCTAAATTCCATTTATGAACTTGGTGAAGATCTGCCAAACCGCCTCGTGAAAATGCACGAAGTAAATTCATCGTAGAAGCGCTTTGATAATAAGCGTCAATCATACGTTTCGGATCCGGAATGCGCGCCGCAGCGTCAAATTCAAAGCCGTTTATAATATCGCCTCGATAGCTAGGCAATTTTACTCCGTTCATCTCCTCAAAATCGCTACTCCTCGGCTTTGCAAATTGCCCGGCTACACGTCCGACTTTGACCACAGGGCAACCGCCCGCAAAGGTAAGAACTATCGCCATTTGAAGCAGGACTTTAAACATATCTCGGATATTGTTCGCGTTAAAATTCATAAAGCTTTCGGCGCAATCGCCGCCTTGAAGTAAAAATGCCTCGCCGTTACAAACTTTAGCGAGTTCGGCTTTTAAATTTCTAGCTTCGCCCGCAAAAACAAGCGGCGGCAAGCCTTTTAGTTTTGTTTCGACGCCGTTTAATTCGGCGATGCTCGGATATGTCGGTTGTTGCAAAATTTTATACTCTCTCCAGCTATCACGGCTCCAGCTCATATTTTACCTCTGATTTAAATTAAATCTCGATTATATCACGGCAAGCTTAAAGCAAATAAAGCCTTAATCATTCCTTAAACATAAAAGGCATATAATCGCGATTTTAATCCAATCTAAAGTGCGAATTTTAATGTTAAAAGGTATTTTGTGCTCCGTTTTAGCCTCATTTTTATTTAGCTGCATATATTATTTATCGGTTTTTATGCAACCGCTAGGCGGAGAGCAACTTTTTGGCTATCGTATGCTTTTTACCTTGCCTTTAGTCGTAGCGGCGATATTTTTATTAAAACAAAAGCGAAATTTTAAAGAATTTCTTCTTACCCTAAAACTAAAGCCTAAGCTTATCGTCGTATTACTCGTCACTTCGTCGCTCGCCTCGTTTCAGATGTGGCTTTATCTTTGGGCGCCCAGTAACGGTGCGGCGTTAAAAGTATCCGTCGGTTATTTGATAATGCCGATCGTAATGGTAGTCGTAGGTCGGCTAATGTTTAAAGAACATCTATCCAAAATAAAGCTTATATCGATATTTTTTGCGGTTATCGGAGTCGGTAGCGGCATAGTTTTAAATGCGGGCGTCTCGTGGGAGAGTGCGGGCGTATTTTGCCTTTATCCGATGTATTTTGCTATTAGAAAATTTTACGGTATCGCGAATTTTTCAAGCTTTGCTATTGAAATTTTCCTTATGTTTTTATTTTCCATTTATTTTATCACACTTGCGGATATGGATTTTGTCGTCTCTAAAAACCCTAAAATTTACTATCTTTTGATATTGCTCGGAACGATTGGCGCAATAGCTTTGACGGCACAAATTTTATCAAGCGTTTTAGTGCCGATAAACGTTTTGGGGCTGCTTACCTATTTTGAACCGATTTTTATGTTTATAGTTTCGTTTATGCTCGGTGAAAAACTCGATAAAGGCTCGTATTTCTTGATGTTTTGTTTGATTATCGCTATTGTTTTACTAATCATAGACAGTCTTAATAACATCGTAATTTCAAAAAAGACGGCGAGATGAATATAAAAAACGAGCAAACGAAAGGATTTATCTACGCTCTATCGGCGTTTTTGACGTGGGGATTTTTATCGTTATTTTTCAATCTTTTCAGCCGTGACGTCGGAGCATATGAAATTTTAGCCCATAGGATAGTTTGGTCGTTTATTTTAATGCTAATGCTTTTATCCGTCTTTAACAAAACGCAAAATATTAAAATTTTAATAAAAAACAAAACAAGCCTCAGAGCGCTCTTTTTAAGCGGAACGCTAATAAGTATAAACTGGGGCATATACGTATACGCCGTAAATAACGGTAAAATTTTAGAAACCAGCCTAGGCTCTTTCATCACTCCTTTAATAAATATGCTCCTTGGCGTAATCGTTTTCAAAGAAAAACTTAAAAAAACGGAGCTTTTTGCCTTGTTGATTGTGGTATTCGCCATATCCATTCAAGTCGTTCATCTTGGAAATTTACCCCTTATCGCGCTTTTTTCGGCTCTGTCATTCGGTTTTTACGGACTTGTAAGAAAACGCATAAAAGTAGCCGCACTTGACGGGCTTTTTATCGAAACCTTACTCATCGTGCCTTTTGCCTTATGCTATATTTTTTACCTCGTCATAAACGAGCAAAGCCATTTCGGGCTAAATCAAAATTCTATACTTTTAACGTTATCCGGACTCGCGACTATAGTTCCCCTCATCGCCTTTAACGCGGCAACCGTTAGAATAAATTTAAGCACGATAGGCTATTTACAATATCTTTCGCCTAGTATCGCAATGCTTTGCGCGGTGTTTATTTTCGACGAAACGCTTGATATTTATAAATTTACATCGTTTTGTCTTATCTGGTTTGCGCTGCTCGTTGCCGGAGTGCAAAATTTTTTCAAACAAAAATCAAAAAAGGATAGAGCGTGAGCGAAGAAAAAAAGGGGTTGATTTACGGCTTTAGCGCTTTTGCGCTTTGGGGCTTTTTGGTCGTTTTCTTTAAACAATTTAACGACGTTGATCCATACGAAATAGTCGCTCACCGTCTTATTTGGTCGGCTATCGTCTTGTTTTTTGTTTTATTGTGGATGAAGAGACTTGAGAAAGCTAAGAAAATTTTATTTGACTTTCGCATTAGCTTTTGGCTGTTTTTGAGCGGATTTTTGTTGGCTTTGAGCTGGTGCATCTTCGTATATGCCGTAGATATGAATATGGTTTTACAAGCAAGTCTGGGAAATTTCATCAGTCCGCTAATATCCATCCTGCTAGGTTTCATTGTCCTAAGAGAAAAAATTTCGATCGGAGCTAAAATTTCAATCGGTATAGTCTTTGCGGCAATCGCGTTGCAGGTATTTGCCGTAGGCTCGTTACCTATTTTATCAATATTATTAGCCCTTATCGTATCCGCTTACGGACTCATCAGAAAAAAGGTGAAAGTGCCCGCTCTTGAAGGCTTATTCGTAGAAAATTTACTGATTTTACCGATCGGTTTGATTTATATTTTTTACGTCATAGCCTCGGGAGAAAATCATTTTTTAGCCGATTTAAACGGATTTTTATTGTTTCTTTGCGGACCCGTTACCATAGTGCCGTTACTATTTTTTACGGCGGGAACTACTCGAATAAATTTAAGTCTAATGGGTTATTTGCAATACATAAACCCGACCATTTCAATGATTTTAGCCGTATTCGTATATGGCGAGAAAGTGGAATTTTATAAATTAATATCATTTTGCCTAATCTGGACGGCGCTTCTTATCATAAGCTTACAAGGAATTTACACATACAAAAGGAAAACAAGATGAATAGTATAGGAATTTATGTCGTTATTACGATAATAGGCGGGCTTTTGCTTTATATGCAGATACAAAAGCTAACAAAAAAGCTTGACGAAGATGGTGCCGAGAAAGGCATACGCGTGCAAAACGGCGATTTGGCGATCGTTCAAAATACCAGTGAAAAATATCAAAAATTTTGCGACAGTATCGACGCTAGGCTAAGGGAGCTAAAGCAAAGCGCACTCTACGAC
>JAJQAF010000025.1 GCA_021203945.1 Campylobacter sp. | reverse complement strand
TAGATTAAAAAGCGAATCTGTGCCCGAAATTTTATTTACGATCTCGTAAGCTTCGGTGCTAAGCGGGCTTATCTTGCCCGTGTAATCTTGAACGAGAAGTCCTGCGAATTCGCCGTTTGCGTGAATATGCGAATTGCGTGCAAATTTGCTTAGCGCTTCATCGTCCGCAGCGTGTAAATTTAAATTTATAAAAAATAGCAAGGCAAAGATTATCAAAAAGTTGCTATTTTTTATAAAATTACTAAGCTTTCCAAACCTACTTTGCGCCGTAAATAAAAGGCTTAAAAAGCCTATGCAAAATAAAAAATATCCGATATAGGTAGGGATTTTGCCGGGATCTTTATTGACTTCTAAAACGCTTCCTTGCTCGTCCATATCATATGAGGATTGGAAAAATTTAAAGCCTTCGTAAGTAAGCGGATGATTCATAAAAATTTTATAATCCGTTACGCTTTTTTCATCTTTTAAAATTTCGACGTCGCTGGCGTAGGAGGACGGACTTTGCGAGCCTGCATATCGCTCAAGCTCAAAATCAAGCAGTTTTAACGAAAACGGAAGTTCTATAAATTTCGATCCCCAAGAAAATCCGATCTCAATTCCGTCCAAGCTTACGATAACAGGTTCGCTTATCCAACCCGTTCCGCCTTTTATTTTAAGCATTTGCGCGGGCTCGCCGTCGAAATTTGCCTCTACGATTAGCGTCGAGCGTTCGCCTTTCGGCGCGGGAGCGTAAGAGTTAAATTTGACGATAAAATTTTTACCGTTTATGTTTTGAGTAAAGGCAAAATCGTTATTGCCGATTTGCGATAAATTTAAAGGATACTCAAAATAATCGTTTTGTGTTTTTATCTGAAAATACGGACGCACGCTTATCATCTCGTTTCGGGTTTCGTTTTCTCTAATGTGAATAAGCCCTTCCTGCCCGAAATATCTAGTCAAAAAGGCTCCGAAAAATACGATTATAAAAGCGATATGAAGAGTAAAGATACTAAAGCGTCTCCACATTTTAGTTTTTAAAATAATGCCTATCAGCGATAAGTTTAATATAAGCATTACCATCTCGTACCAAAATGCGTCATAAACTAAAATTTTTGCCGTCTGAGTATCGTAAATACTTTCGATGAATGTCGCTACGGCCGCGCCGATAGCCAAGATAGACAACATAAAAATTATGAATTTATACGATAAGAAAATTTTTGATAAATTCCAAATAAATTTCATATTGTCTTTCTTTATTTAAATATTTATATGATATGTCTGCCCTGCGTAAAGGATAAACATTCTAAGCATTAAAACGCCTATAATGCTAGCAAAACCGCTTAAATAAAAAGTTACGAGCGATGAAGCCGTCTTTTTGCCCAATAGAAAATTTAATACGATAGGCACGCAAAATCCCACGCCCACTACACCAAACCAAAATAATTTAGCGTAAATTCCGCTTTGAAAGGCTATGCTTGCAGCTTTTTGCACGTCCGAGCCGATGATAAGAGAGACAAAAAGCATGGCTATAAGTAAAATTTCAGCCCACATTATCGGCCATTCTATGGTATGAAGCGTTTTTAAATCGTTTGAATGATGATTTTCTTTAAAAAATAGCGTCGCCGTAAGACTTGAGCCGCCTATACCCGCAGATAGCCCCGAAGCTACGAAAAGAGCCGGCAAAATAGCGGTATTTAATATCGGAAATCTTACTAAAACCGAGATTAAAAATCCCGTATATGCGCAAATCGTAACCGCAAAAATAAGACAAAGAGCGATTAAGAAAGGACATAAAGGATTTAAAATTTTCATCACGATCGCAAGGATAGGTTTTACGAATTTTAAATTGTTTTCAAAAAAGGCAAAAAGCTCTTTTTCAAAGGCGTAAAGGCACATAATAAAACTAAGAGGTATGTATATACAAAGTGCCGCAACACCCACGGACATAACCGAAGTCCAGTTATAATTTATGAGAATTTTCCAAAACAAAAGCGGTCTTTCAAGGTCGGCGACAAGACAAACCATTCCTAGCAAAATCGTTACTAAAGATAGCAAAGACGCCGCTTTAAACAAAGGCGTGCTATCTTTTTGTTTTTTATAATATTTGATTAGCAAAGCGATCACAAGCGCGCCGCCGCTCATTCCGGCAAGCAAAAGATACACGGCGATCGGCCAGCCCCATTCGACTCCATGAGAAAACGTATGAGTAAAATTTATAGCTCCGTTCATATCACACCCCCAATTTAACCGCAGGAATATATCGCAAACTTGGCTTTGTGCCGCATTCGGGCTTCATTCTAAGGCTATCTTTTACGCGAAGTAATCTGCTTATATGAGATTCTTCATCGTTTAGATCTCCAAAAACCAACGCTTCGTATCTGCACGCTTCGACGCAAGCGGGTTCACGTTCTTCTTTAAAATTCGTATCAAAGCAGAAATTGCAACTCTCCGCCGCTCTTGTATCGTGATTTATAAAACGCACGTCGTATGGACAGGCTACGATACAGTATTTACACGCAATGCAGTCATTGGTATTCATCGTAACGATGCCCGTTTTTTCGTCTTTATAACAGGCTTTTGTGGGACATACCAAAGCGCAAGGCGCCTCAACGCACTGCTGACAAGAGATTCTTACGAAGCGTCTCTCCTTTAAATTTAAAGGATCGGTTTTGTCTTGCACGAAAAGTCTCATTTGACCTTTGGGAACTAGATTTACCTTTTTGCAAGCTATCTCGCAATCAGTGCAACCTACACATTTATTTTGATCGAAAATCATACCGAAATGCGGTTTTTTGCCTGAAATTTGATCATATTCTTTAGGCTTTTCTAACGCTTTTGCATAACCGGCTAAGCCGATACCGACCGAGCTGATAGCAACATATTTTAGAAAAGCTCTTCTTTGATTTTTATTTTCCATGATTCTCCTCCATCTTTACCGATAGTAAGAATTTTATTTTGTCATATTGGTATCGTGAAAATTTTTCATGCTACCTTCACTAAGTGCTTTTGCCGCCTCGGCAAGCTCGTTTGGTTTCAATACCTTTAGTAATTCGGCTTCAAAAATAACCGTCGAGCCTCCAGGAATATCTTGCATATCGGAGTTCCCGTAAGCCAATTTACTTGGAATTACGAATTTATATTTTGAGCCTTCTTCCATCAAAAGCAAGCCTTCATGCAAACCGTCTATGATATTTACCATAGAAAGATGAGCCGGTGTTTTTTTCTCGTAAGTATCGTCAAATACGTATCCGTCTATCAGGTATGCTTTATAGTTTAGAACTACTACGCTTTCAGGTTTTGGTTTATTGCCGCCTTTACCGGCTTTTATGAGTTCATATTGAATACCGGATTTAGTGGTTTTTACCTTCTTATTTTTGGCATTTTTTGCCATAAATTCAGAACCTTTTTTTAAATTTTCATCAAGCTTTTGTTTTTCTTTGGCTTCTACTATTTTGTTTAGCTGTTCCGCTCTATCGTTTAAAAGCGTAATAACTTCGTCGTCTTTTAGTTTTTGTTGTTTTTTAAGAGCGTCTATGAAACCCTCTATTACTAAAGCCGTATCGGATTTTATTCCTAACCGCTCTTGTTGAAAAATTTGATTAGTAACGTAATTACCGGTAGATACTCCGATACTATAAGACTCTTTTTGCTCTTTAGTTTTAAGCTCGGTAGTATTTGCAAAGCTTACAAGACAAAAGGTTGCCATTAAGGTGCTTAGAAGTTGTTTTTGCATCGTTGTTACCTTTGAATTTAAGGGCTATGATCTCTCATAACCCTTGTATTTTTATAAATTTCCGTTTAGGACTTTTTGGGCTTCTTTGATGTATTCTTTAGCGGCGTCAAGTCTTTGTTTGCTGTATTTGAATCCGTGCATACCCCATGAGCCGTCTTTTTCAAGCAAATCAACGGTGTCTTGAGCTTTTTCGATTAGCTCATAAACTCTTGTCTTTTCACTTGAGCCTAACTTTTTAGTTTCAAGAATGGAGTAAATTCCTTGTATGCCGATTTTAACTTCCGTAAAGTCTTTTTTAACAGGAGTTTGCCATCCCATAACTTCGTCATAAACTTGTTTTTGGTTCTTAAAGTGAAGTGTCTCTTTAAGCTCTGAAACGACAGGGCTGTGGCAGCCTTTTTTATCTACCATATCTTTATCCGCCCAAGAAGTTCTGGCGCATGACCACATCAAATCTACAAAGTTATGACCTTTCTCATCTCTTTGGAAGTGCCAATCTTTAGCGTCTCTCGGACCTTTTGCGTTATCGCCCGCAACAAGAGTTTTGCGATCGGGACTTACGTCGATTTTCCAGATGTGAGATCTTCTTTGAGTATCAAATCCGGCGTTATCTTGGAACTGAATAGCATAGAAATTCTCGCAGCTCATCATAAACGGCATATGGCAAGACGCACAAGTGTTGTCTTTATGCGTATCTGCTCTTGCCATTATATAAGCTTGAGCTTCGTGGCAATCCTTGCAATCTTTTTTCAACTTAGGTTTTGTATAGAACGCACTTAAATAACCTTGCTCGGAGTTATAGTTAAGTCCTTTTACGTTTTTATCGCCTACAACCGGTCCCGTAGTATCGTGCGGATCGTGGCAAGTAACGCATCTCATACCCTTATCGTAGTGAGCGGTGAAATATGATTGAGAACCCTCGGAACCGCAGCCCGGTCCCATCGATTTAAATTTAGAGCTTAAAGACAGATCGAGCTTGCCGTTGTTTAGCGGATTAGCGCGCGCTAAATCAGGGCTATAGTTAAATCTTTGGTGACAGCGTTCGCAGTTTGACGTTCTAAAATTAGTAGCGCCGTCAAGGTGACCGCCCGCTCCGTGGCACTCCTCACAGGATACGCCTTTTGAGATAGTGTGCTTTTGAAGCTCTTTAGCATTACCTAAAGCCGCATAGAAATCTTTTTTGTTTTGGAAGTCGAATTTAACAGGGTGACAGACCTCGCAGTATGAGCTGTTTGCCTGAAAAGACATTTCGGTTTTATACTTAGCCGCATATGAAGCAAGACCTCGGACATAACCGCCGTTTACGCCGTATTCTTCAAGAGTTTCAGGGAACTCGGGAACTATTTTTTTGATCTTTTTAACGACTTCAGGAGTTAAATTTAACGCCCATGTTCTTTGCCATTGGTTGCCGCCCGCAGTTATTTGACCCGTTCCGTCGCGTAGCAAACCGCCTTCAACGTGATATGTTCCGCGAAGTAGCCATGCGTCGATGTAACCCATTTTTGTTCTTAAGTGACCGACTGTGCCGTAAATTACGTCGGGAGTTATGCCTTTAGGCAATACGGAAGCCGTATCCGCCGTAAATACCGGATCTGTTAGGTTATTGTTAAGCTCGGGATGCTCGCCCGGAAAACGTATAGTCGTAGAGTGTCGTGCTCTGCTCCAAACTTCGTATTGAGCGGGGTGACATTCGCCGCATTTTTCGGGACCTACGAATTTGTTAGGAAATTGCAAGCTTGAAGTGGCGGGAATTCTATACATCATAGAGCTAAGACCTTCGCCGTTATCGCGCTTACTAGCCTTAGACATATCAAAGCCGTGTCCTTCGGCAAGCCATTCGTGTCCGCGGTCGCCCACTTTTAGTTTTCCGACCGTTTTACCGCCGTATTTAGTGAAAATCGGGTGGTTTTTGAAAAGCCAGTCATACATCTCCTTTTCCTCGACTATGTAGTCTTGTAAGGATATGACACCTCTACTTTGCAAGGTTCCTTTCGGATTTGCGATAACATCTCTAGCTTCTTTCGTCATCTGCATCGAATGTCCCATACCGCCGTCGCTAGCAGCACAGGCTGCGGTAATAGACAAGCCAAAGCCTACGAATAAGCCGAGTAACGCCTTATCCAAATTCTTCATATCTCTCCTCCTTATGAGAAAGTGAACGTAATATCAAAATATCGTCGTATTGAAATACTATCAGTAAAAAGTGGTAAAAAAAGGGGATTATGATAAAAAATTATAAAATAATGAATAATAAAACCTGATTGTAAATATTGCTC
>JAJQAF010000294.1 GCA_021203945.1 Campylobacter sp. | reverse complement strand
CCGACGCAGGATTATAACTCTTTTTTAAAAGGATATAGCGCTCTTGCCGATGCGGGCGTGCATTTCGTAAATAACAGCTGGGGTTCAAACAGAAAAGTAGCTTCCGCATTTGAGGGCGCTACGGGATACAAACTATCAAGCGGTCATGTAACGGAAACGAACGATCCCGGCGATCATATGTATCTAAAAGATTTACAAACCGCCAAAAAAGCCTACTATCAATTTATATTAACGGGCGAAAAGAGTTTTATGGATGCGGCATACGAAGTGGCTATAAACAAGGAAATGATACAAGTATTTACGGCGGGCAACAGAAGTCTTATGCCGTATCCCTTTACGAGAGCTATGCTTCCGTATTTTAGACCGGACGCCGAAAAATACTGGGTAAATGTTACGGGGCAATACGGCAGAGAAACTTATCCGTTGCAGGGTTCATCGTCAAATCCAATGCCTGATACTCAAGTATATAACGAAGCTAGCGAGGCAAAATGGTGGACGATCGCAGCACCCGCTATACGCATATACTCAGGGTATGTCGATCTTAACAACGAAGCTACTTACGGAAGTGCGATGTATAGATACGCAAACGGCACTTCTATGGCGGCTCCGCACGTTACGGGCGCGCTTGGCGTCATACAAAGCAGATATATGTATATGACCCCCTCTCAAGTGCGGGACGTTATGCTTACCAATGCGAGACGGACTAAATTTTCAGACGGCACGACGCTTGAAAGATGGACGGCGCAAGATGGTGTTCCCGATACAATATGGGGCTGGGGCATCTTGGATTTAGGCGGTTCGATGTTTGGTCCGGGTCAATTTTTAGGCACGTTTGACGTAAATATGAATGTCGATGATATGTGGAGTAGTAATATTTCGGACAAGGCGATTAAATTTAGAAAAACGGAAGACGAGACGGAAGCCGCAACGTGGGCTACTCGTAAAGCCGCCCTCGACGCACAATTAAGCTTAAGCGAAGAGGAAAAAGCCGAATATGAAGTCGAGCTTGCCCGTCAAGCCGCACGCGACGAAAGAGAGGCGCAGGGTTACGAAGGCGTTTTAATTAAGCGCGGAAACGGCACGCTTACGCTTGCGGGAGATAATACTTTTACGGGCGTTACTACGATTTACGGCGGTAAAATTTCAGCCCTTAATCAATCTATCGGCAATAGTCAAAATATAATCGTAGAAAACGGCGGCGCTTTAGAAATTTTAAAAGATATAGAGTATAAAACCCCTTCAGGCACAGGCTATCAAACGACCAATAAAGCAAGCAGTGCGGTTAGCGTAAAAGCCGTTATTAAAGACGGCGGCACATTCGTAGTAAATAACGGCGTCGCAAACTTGAATTTAAAATTTGAAAGCGGTTCTTTACTCAAGACGGCGGAAGTAAGCTTAGCCGAGCTTGAAAATTTAGCCGCAAATCCGACTCAAAAAATAGTCTATGCCGCCAGCGGATCGTTTGAAAATATAAATAACGCCGCAATATCAAACGACTATGCTTTCTTTAATATACTCAAAGAAGTCGCTACAAATACGAATTTACAGCTTGCGCTTATGAGAGGTGCGGATATGGCGGAGGTTGCCGATAGCAAAAATGCAAAAACTATAGCGGCGGCGATTGAAAATGCGACGAGCAGCGAAATTTATAGAAAACTACTAGGCTCTACGACGTCTCAAGCAAAAGGCGTTTTCAATTATCTTTCAAACGATTACGATTTTGCCGCTCAAAATAATTCGCTCGTAAATTTAATGATGATGAAAAACGGGCTATTAAATCAATCCGGCGCAACTCGCGCAAATATCGATACGGGCGTAGATATATGGACGGCAAGCATACTAAATCGCGTAACTACGGATAAAAATTTTGCCGCTAAATTTGCAAGCGGTTCGTTCGCGCAATTCGTCGGAATCGATTTTTCAATCGGCGATAGTTCAAAAATCGGCACGCTTGTAGGAGTCGGCAGGACAAATAACAAAATAGACGGCGAGAAGGAATTTAAAAATAAAGATCTGCATTTTGGAATTTACGGCGAAACGGCGTTCGAGCCGGTTAAATTAAGCTTTAACGCGATATATACGAAATCCGATCGCGATAGAAAACAAGCTTATGCTCCAAATAGCGACTTTGACGGCGAATATATAAACTCCGATCAAACCATCGCTTCGACATTTGCCGAGGCGGCATTTACGGGATTTAATAATGAAAATTTCGGTATCGAGCCTTATTTCGGACTAGGTTATATGCACGCCAAAACCGACGGCGCGAATAATAAATTGGCGAATATAGACAATAAAACACGCGATATCGAGGTGGCGACGCTTGGTATCCGTCCAAGTATCCCGTTCGTATTTGACGGGATTGATCTCAAAGCTACGGCGGATTTGGCATATAACCGCTTTTTGGGCGATAAAGCTCCCGAAGCGGACGTAGATATAGCCGGTGTCGGTAAAACGCATTTAAAAGGCGAGGAGCTGAAAGATCTCACAACGCTTAATCTGGGTATCGAAATGATGCTTACGAAAAGTGCTAAATTTAGCCTAACATATGTAGGCGCATACGGTAGCGATATAAAATCAAACGGCATTAACGCAAAATTTAGCCTATCTTTTTAACTAAATTATTACCTCGTTCTAAAACGAACGGGGTAATAAAATCATGCCTCGGCTTTTTGGAATTTGTCTTTTAATGCGTTATAAATTTCATATTTTGATTTTTCATATTTGTCTAAGATAACGGCGTCCGTTTCGTTAATCGGCTGGATAAGTCCGTAGGCAACGTCCATATTTAGTCCGTCTTTTTTAAATTTTATATTTATAAGCTCTATGCTTTGCTTCTTATCTATCATTCTAAGTCTTATTTCATCAATATCTTTGAAATAAAATTTACCCTCTTTGCCCGCCTTTTTAACCGTAAATCCGTCGTCTTGCACGAGCAAAAAGCTCTCTTGGGCGATTTTTTTAACGCAAAAAGCCGCACAAACGCCGCTTACTATCATCGCAAAGATAGCCGAGCTTTGCAAATCATAATACAAATATCCGCACACACCGATACCAAAAAGCACGATTGTAGCAAGCAGAGTCGTTTTCGCACCGTTTTTGTTTTCAAATATCTTCATAAATTTTCCTTAACCTTTAAAAAAACGATTATATCTAATCTTTTTACATATGATATGCGAAATTCGGCTCAAAATTCTTCCGTGTTTGAATTCGGATACGACAGGTCCCGCTTTAAAGATATAAAGGATGACGATATTTATTACAAAAAATATCTGCTCATCGATATAAATTTATATATAAACAAATTTTTAAGCTCTATTTATAATACATTATATTATTATTTTATTATATTTTTAAATTTTGCTGAAAGGAGAATATTAAAATGAAATGTTTTAGCAAAAAGCGTTCATGCGGTTTGGGCATTACTAAGTTTAGCTTCGTTGCGGCGGGAATTTTAATCGCCGCGTCGGCTTGGGCGGATTCTTGGCAATTCGTCAATTCGGATATAGAAAACACCTTTGTTCATTACTGGTTTAACGCAGATACGAAAAGCGTTGATATTACAGAGCAAACTATCAATGACAACTCGATTGAAGGAAGTATAGCCGGAGCCGTTAGCGATGATAATTTTCAAGGCAATAAAGATTTAAGCGGTTATACCTTAAATTTAAAAGATATTGACGTATCGGAATTGCCTATGAGTAAATTTTATATTTTCGGAGCGGGTTCAAATACGGGAAACGTATCCGATAACGTCGTAAATTTGACAAATGTCAAAGAGGGCTTTAACGTAGATGCGCGCGGCGGGTATTCTTATAGCGGAACGGCTAGTCAAAATACGATAAATGTAGTAAATTCTAAAATAGATGCAATTCTCGGAGGAGCTACCAGAAGAGGCTCTGCGATAAATAATAAGGTAAATATAAGCGAAAATTCTCAAGTGCGTGTCATTCACGGAGGCAGAGCGATTTTTAGCACAAAGGAAGTAAGCGGCAACGAAGTAACCGTAATAGGCTCGGATGCGACATTTGTTTACGGCGGTGAATCTCAAGCCGGCACAATAAGCAAAAATAAAGTTACCATAAAAGCCGACGGAGCAAGAAGGTCTTTGTCTCGCGGAGTTTATGGCGGTAAAAGCTTAAACGGTAGCGGCAACGTTTTAGAAAACGAAGTATTTATCTCAGGTTCGGACGTAGAAGCAAGCTACGAAAGAGATGCGGGCGTTTATGGCGGAAAAGCCGATCGCGGAGGTGCGAATTTAAATAAGGTTACCATTACGTCGGATGCGAACGGCAAATCCAAAATAGACGTAAAAATTTACGGCGGTGCAAGCGGTGCCGTAATTCTGGGCTCACGTGATACGCAAGCACTTCAAAACGAAGTAACCGTAATAGGCTCGGACGTAGGCGATATTTACGGCGGAGGAACTTCTAGCGGCAATGCGAAATTCAACAAAGTCGTCGTCAAAACCGACGGCACAAATCGCTCAAGCGCAAATGATATTTACGGAGGAGAATCTTTAACCGGTAGCGCCGATGAAAATTACGTCGATATAATTAGTTCCGATATCGACGGTAGCATATACGGAGGGAATACGGGCTTTGGGCAGGGAAATGCAAACTCAAACGTCATAACTCTTGATGATGTTACGGTTAGCGAAAACGTTTACGGCGGATATAACTCAGGATACGTAGGAGACACTATCGATAACGTCGTAAATTTAAAAAACAACGTGGTTATCAACGGAATTCTAGGCGGCGGATACGGACAGAGCTCGGATGATTACTTTACGGGCAACACTCTAAATATCTACTCCAAAAGCGCAAAAGCAAAAGATGTCGTAAATTTTGAAAATATAAATTTCTTCGTGCCTAAAGATATCGCGAACGGCGATAAAATTTTGACCTTAACGGATACCGGTGCGACCGATCTAAGCAATACGAACATATCGGCTAAAATTCACAACGATGCAATTTTAAACGAAGGCGATAAGATAGTCTTGATCGATAAGGAACAAGGCACTCTAAGCGCTCCGAAACAAACGATAAACGCCAATCAAGGCATATCCAACACTTATCAAATTTCGCTCTCTTCCGACGAACATCAAGTCAGCGCGACGGTAGAGCAAAAATCGTATAATCCGAAACAAAAAAATCTAGTTGAAACAAGCGCGGGTATGCAAGGCATGCTTCAAAGCGGAAGCGATCTTTCAAGCTCGCAAGGCAAATCGGCTATGGTTAGCTCGCTAGCCAATGCTTCAAGCGGTTCGTTTGGAGCTGCGGGAGCGAACAACGTAAAACTAAAATCAGGCTCTCACGTAAAAACTAAAGGCGTAAATATCGTAGCCGGACTTAGCAAACAAGTAAATGACGTAGTTAGTTACGGAGCGTTTGTAGAGCTTGGTTTCGGAAACTACGATAGCTTTAACAGCTTCGGCGGATCCAGCGTAAAAGGTAGCGGAAATAGCCGTTATTACGGAGTCGGACTTATGTCTAATTTAGATCTTGCTAATGAATTTTATATTGACGGCGCGGCAAGAGTCGGTAGAATAAAAGCCGATTACGAAAGCGGGGACTTTGACGGATACGTGCCGAACTATAAGAGCACGAGAACGTATTACGGCTTTAGTTTCGGGGGCGGAAAGATCATAAGCTTAAGCGATATTTCAAATTTAGACATCTACGCAAAAGCCTTTTATAACAGAATGAACGGCGATAACGTTGAAATCGTAAATACGCAGTATAAATTTAAAGCCGTAAATTCCATAGTCGGTAAAGCCGGCGTTAAATTTAATCAAAACATAAACGAAAATTTAGCGTGGTATGTAGGCGCTGCTTACGAGAGAGAATTTGACGGCAAATCAAAAGCTAAAAATATCACGTTTGAACAAGACGTTACGGCTCCTAGTATGAAAGGAAATACCGGTGTCGGCGAAGTCGGATTTAAATTTTTGCCGAAAGAAAATTTACAAATCGATCTAAATTTACAAGCTCTTGCGGGTCAAAGACAAGGTGTTAGCGGAGGAATAAAAGT
>JAJQAF010000105.1 GCA_021203945.1 Campylobacter sp. | reverse complement strand
AGGCATAGCAACGACAATGCTTCTTGTCTAAAGTAACATCTAAATCAATGCAAAATTTAGATAGAGCCAAATTATATTTAACATAAATAAATAATACTAGATAAATTAAACTAAATAATAAAAAATATTATTTAGTTAAATTTATTTTAAGTAAAATGTGCTATAATTCCGTCATAAATAAATTAAAGGAGACAAAATGTCAAAAGTTATTTCACAACTAAACGTAATTCAGGCTGACGCTAACGCGCTTTATATTAAATTCCACGATCTTCATTGGAATGTAAAGGGTATTCAATTTTTTAGCGTTCATGAATACACCGAAAAAGCTTATGAAGAGATGAGCGAAATTTTCGACGATACCGCAGAAAGAGCTATTATGCTCGGAGGTAAGCCTATCATTAAAGCCGAGGAGTTAAATAAACTCTCTCATATAAAACATGAACCAAAAGCTAGTTATACCCCTACCGAGGTTTTAGAAGCGGTTTTATCCGACTATAAACATCTTTTGATTGAGTTTAAAAAGCTGGACGAACTTGCCGACGGCGATAGTACAACTCAAACTTATGCTCAAGATCAAATAGCAAAATACGAAAAAGCTATTTGGATGCTTAGTGCTACGCTTTCTAAATAAATTATAAGGCGGGCATTAGCTCGCCTACAATATTAAATAAAATTTTAATTTTACCGATATTATTACGAATGATAAAATTTTTAAAGGAATATCTATGCAAATCAGTCAAAACGTAGGCTTGTATCAACGAGAAAATCCGCAAGCTTTACAAGGATCAAGTAATAACGGTAGTTCTAAAGTGCCTCAAGAAACTATCTCTCATGTAAATGCAAAGGACGTTTCAAATAGTTATTTTCTGCAGTTTCAGACACAATCTTTTACTTCTTCGATCTCAAATTTTAGCGCACAAAGCTCTATAAGCTCTTTATTTGGGCAAAATACTCAAAATATTCCTGAAAATTTGACCGAAATTTTAAACGGTATTGATTTTGACGCCATAGGATACGACGGTAAAGCGATTTCTTCGCTTAACACAGACGAGGCATCTGAATTAATTGGGGACAATGGATTTTTCGGCGTTACAAATACTGCAGAAAGAATAGCCAATTTTGTTATTTCGGCCGCCGGAGATGATACTCAAAAGCTTCAAGCGGGACGAGATGGAATTTTGCAAGGCTTTAAAGACGCTCAAAAGCTTTGGGGCGGCGAACTTCCCGAAATTTCACAACGCACTATTGACAAGACGCTTGAAAGCATAGATAAAAAGATCGCCGAGCTAGGCGGAAACATCCTAAATTTATCTGCTTAAGCCAAGCAAAGCTAATAAATTAAAAATTAGTTAAATAAATATCGCAGTCGGCTATTCAACGTCGTTTATATTTAAATTTCAAAAAATTTAAATATGTAAGTTATACTTTTCAAAAATTTTAGGAAGCTAAATGTCAAAATTCTATCTTATTTTACTAGCTTTTGTTTTGCTTATTTTTAGCGGATGCTCATTTTTTGAGAGCCCGTCTCCAAAAAGACAAACGGAACAGGTTCGGCAAAAATCCTACAAAAGCGCTATAAAAGGGTTTATAAAAGAGCTTTATTATCATGATTCAAAATACTGTTATACTATTGTTGCAACCGATACTAAAAACGCAAAATTATCCAATGCAAATTTTTGTTCAAACAGATATTTTTACGATAAAGGCGATCTTGTATATGCCACTTTTATCGGAAATCAGCTTGAAAGTATGCTGCTTATTAGCGAAGGAAGCCCTAAAGGCTCGTTGTCCGGTATTAAAAAGCCGCAAAATACGGTCATTATGAAGAAAAAGAATATAAAGACAAATATTGAAATTCCAAAAGAAGAAAAAATAACCTTTTGATTATCCGTTGATTTACCCATATCTATTATAATTCTCTCAAGCAATCAAAACTAGAACTCCTTTTAAGGGGCTGATGTATTTCGCCCCTTTCTTTCTTTTTTCAGCGTCTTTCGGTAAATGATCGGTAATAATTTTTTTAAATTTATTATTTTTTTAAGCTCAAAATTAAATTTCATATATTATAATGCCCCTACACAATTTCTTAAAAGGAGAAAAAATGAAACTAACAAAGATTAGTTTAGCTGCTTTGGTTGCTTTAGGTGCTTTTTCAAGCGTAGCTTCAGCTACTCCGCTTGAAGAAGCTATAAAAAACGTAGATCTTTCGGGATTTGCAAGGTATAGATATACAAATGATAAAGAGCATGGAGCGGTTTCGCAAAAAGACTCTTCCGCTACGCATAACTTTAAATTTATAACAAATTTTAAAGCTGCTATCGACGATAACTTTTTTGGCGTTATAGGTCTAAGATATAATGCAAGCGACGACTCAGGCAATAAAAATGCCAATACTACAGACAAAACGGATACGACAGATAAGTTTGCAGTTCATCAGTTTTATCTAGGATACACAATCGGCAATACTACGATAACTGCAGGTAAGCAATATACCGCCACTTATTTTGACGATGATCAAGTGGGCACTGGTATTAGAATAGTAAATCAAGATATCGAAGGCTTAACTCTTACCGCCGTTGCTTTTGACGCTCTTGAAGAAAACGATGTCGAATCGGACGGTGCTTTACATGAAAACCATACTTATGGTAGCTTTAACGCCGGCAATCTTTATGCCGCAGGCATCGCGGGCTCTTATGATCCGATCAACTTTCAACTATGGTATGCAAGCCTTACGAATTTAGCCGATTTGCTTGCCGTTGACGTTGATGCTAATTTTGATATAACGGAAGATGTAGCTATCGGTGCTAGAATCAATTATGTAAATAGTAATGTTGATAGCGACGTTAAAGGTCGTGCAATAATTCCAGACTATAACGACGGTAATTTCTATGCAGGTGAGCTTACTACAGCACTGTTCGGTGTTGATTTTAAAGTAGGTTATATGGGCTGGAAAGCAAAAGATCACGGCGTTACTTCATTTAGTTTTGAGGATCAAGGACAGTTGATTGATATTGGAGAGCTAACGCTTGATCATACATTGGCGGCAGGTAAAGCAAATTTTGTATATGGAGCACTCGGATATACTTACGATAAATTCTTTGTAGGCGTTGAATATCTAAGAGGTAATGTTAAAACCCCGACTAAAATAAAGTATGAAGAGATTACTCCTAGACTTGCTTATCAATATAGTAAAAAGCTTGAATTTAGCTCATATTATGCATTTCAGACAAAAAAATACGATGGAGATAAAGCAAAGCAAGACGAGTTAAGATTTGAGGCTAAATACTCATTCTAATTTATCCAGTTTAGTTTAATCAACTTATGCTATAATCCCAAGTCGGTATTTCCGATTTGGGATTTTTAAATTTAGAGCAAAATTTTAAGGAAACTTATGAAAATTTTTAAAATTTCTTTTTTGGCGTGTCTTTTTGCGGCAAGTTTATTTGGTGCTTCACAAGTATATTATATACAGGCTTACGGCGATTTTGGTAAAGAACTTGCAGAGACCGCAACAAAACAGGCTAATGAAAGAAATGAAAAAATTCAAGTTTTTATAGATGAAGATCCTAGAAAATATAAAGATAATAGAATTTTAAAATTCGGCGTTGATAGAAAAGGCAGATATAGCGTTTCGCTCGGTAAAGAGCTTTATGAGAAACAATGCAAAAGCTGTCACGGTGAAAACGCGGATAAAAGACCTTACGGCGCTACACCATTAAAAGATATGAACGCTCAAGATATTGAAGACAGCATAATATCATATAGAAGCGATATGTCGTTCGGCGGCAACGGTAAGCTTATAATGCAAAATCAAGCTAAAATAACGACTAATAACGATCTGGGAGCTATCTTGGCTTACTTGAAGGGTAAAGATGCTTTTGTTGAGCAGGACGATCAAGAAAATAAGCCCGTATCTACCGAGAAAAAACAAGGTAGTTATTTAAGATAGTTATACTAAGATGATAAGGAAGTAAGAATGTTTGGCGTAAAATCACTATTTTTTAGTATGGCTTCTGCCTTAATTTTAATGATCATATTTGCGATAGCAAGCGGTGCGGCAACAATAATAGAGAGTAAAACTAGCACGGAATTGGCATGGGCATATGTTTATGGCGCTAGTTGGTTTGCGCTTGTTCAAGTGCTGCTTGGTATAAATTTAGCTTATAATATTTTTAGATATAAGCTTATAAACGTCAAAAAACTTCCTTCTTTGCTTTTTCACGTAGGCTTTTTGGTTATTTTGATCGGTGCGGGCATCACTAGATATTTTGGTTTTGAAGGCAATATGCATATACGTGAAAATACGGAAACAAATATCGTAACGACAAAGGGGTCTTATATAAATTTTTCCGCGCCGGTAAATGAAAACGAGATCTCGGTTTCTATTCCCAGAGGGATTGAAAATATAAACAAAGAGGGTTTTAACATAAACCTTAAGCTCCCGGACGGAAATGCCCAATTAAAATTTGTAGAGTATATACCAAAGGCGGCTTATAAATTTGTAGATGACGCAAACGGAAAACCGGTGATAGATCTTGTAATATCCGATGAAAGAGATAGAGAAGAGGCTTATTTGCTTGAAGGTGAGGAAATTTCTGTCGGCAATCTTTCTTTTTTGTTTAATACAATGCCCAAAAACAATCGGGATTATGTATTATTTGAGCTTAAGGACGGAAAATTTAGTATAACTTCCAATCAAACGATCTCAAAATTTTCAATGGTTGATAGTGCTAAAATAGATATGGAAGCAGGAAGTGTTAATGATTTTACCGCAATGAGCTTATACACCGTAAATGGTATAAATTTTGCGCCTCAATTAGTTTCCGCTAGCGCGACAAGAAAGCTTGTATCTACGCAAAACGGCGAATTTGACGCGTTGATAGCGCAGCTAAACTATAAGGGTGAGAGTAAAAATATGACCTTATTTTATAATCTCATAGAGCCTGCGAGAACAAATTTAGGCGAACGGCAATTTATCGCGTCTTGGGGTCCGCAACAGATCAAATTACCTTTTAGCTTGTTTTTAAAAGACTTTGAGCTTAAGCGTTTTGCCGGATCAAATTCACCTAGGGGCTATGCCAGCGAAGTCGTCGTAAAAGATAACGCCGAAGAACCTAGCTTTGATTATAGAATTTATATGAATCACGTATTGGATTATGACGGATATAGGTTTTTTCAAAGCTCATACGATGTTGATGAGCGCGGCACCGTGCTTTCCGTAAATAACGACCCCGGTAAAATTCCAACGTATATCGGTTATTTGTTGCTTGGTATAGGCTTTTTGCTAAACGTGTTAAATCCGGGGAGCCGCTTTAGAAAGCTTGCAAAACTTATAGATACCGAAGCCGCTAAAAAAATTGCCGCATTTTTTATAGCGATATTTTTTGTATTTGACGTAAACGAAGTAAGCGCAAGTGACTTTTTACCGCAAATAAGTGCGGAGCATGCGCAAAAGCTTTCAAAACTTTTAGTGCAAAGCCCTGACGGCAGAACAAAACCTTTTGATACCTTAAGCAAAGAAGTTTTAAATAAGGTTCATAGAGGAGATAGTGTCGGTTCTTTGAATTCTAATCAAGCTATGTTATCTATGATGGTAAGCCCTGATTTTTGGAGAAACGAGCCGCTTATATCATTGGGATTTAGTAAGGAGCTTAAAAAAGATATAGGAGTGGATGAAAACGCAAAATACGCAAGTTTTAACGACTTTTTCAAGGTCGGCAAAGACGGCGGAAGCGAGTATAAACTCACGAAATTTGCGGAAGTGGCAAATCGCAAACACCCGGGTTCTCGCGGTACTTTTGATAAAGACGTTATAAAAATAGACGAGAGATTGAATGTTTTTTATATGATTTTTATAGGCGAGATATTTAAAATTTTCCCTAAGCAAGACGATCCTTCAAATTCATGGTATTCGCCGGCATCCGCGATGATGTATTTTGCTCCCGAAGAGTCAAACGTCGGTCTTGGAATGATGAGAGATTATTTTAGCGCCGTTGATGACGCTCGAAAGACGCAGGACTGGAGTAAAGCCGATGCTTCGCTT
>JAJQAF010000042.1 GCA_021203945.1 Campylobacter sp. | reverse complement strand
TCGGAGATGTCATCGGTATGCCAAACTCATCAAGTAGCTCTAGCAGTAGCGCAGGTACGCCAAACACCGACACAGATTTTCCAGCAAATAGCGCTGCACACAAAACTGCTATCCAGGCAATGAATGGCAGTACTTGGGCGTCTTGCATATATCATCACTGCTTAAGCAACACAAAATATCAGTTTGGGACTTCAACGCAAGCATATAATAATCAGTGCAAACAAGCAATAGCTACATCAAAAAAATACATAAATGATGCAGGTAGTGCAACTGCAAATCAGCAAAAATTACAACAGTTTTTAAATCTTTGTCCTTTTGATAACAGATATGAGCAAAATGCCCAAAGTGGTTTACGAATAGAAAAATACGATGGCAAATATGGTTATGGCAAAGATAGCGATAAGTGGTTTGACTTTGGTAAAAATAAATATTAAGGAGATATTGTTCATGTTTTACTTTTTTAATAAAAAGATGCTAGCAATAGCCGTATCTTTAGTAGTCTTTTACAGTTCATCAAAAGCTAGTGGAATCCTCACTGCGGATCTTGCGGCTTTAGCTCAAAACCTTGGGAAATATTATCTAGAGTTTCAACAGTGGGCGACTGACAATGCCAATCAGGTAAACCAATTATATACAAACTATGGCATCAAAGATACTGTGAATTTTTTAAAAGAAGCTAGGGATATTTATAAAAAATTAGAAACACAAGCAAAAGAAATGCATGCAATGATTGATAACAATGAAGCTGCAGATCTGCTCTATGCTCTATTTTTAGAAGCTGGTGGAGAGGATATATGTGGTGATGTAGGTGAAGTTCTTAACAAAAAACAACTATGTAAAAATATAACTGTTAAACCACTAATGGAATCTAGGATATTAACTACTTGCACTCAAGCTATGCTTACTCATATTAATAAGCTAAATGATATTCAAAATGAAGTTCTAACATCTATGACTACAAAATCATCTCAAGATGTCAATAACATGGTAAGCCTTATTAGCGCAAACGCAATAGCCACAAAAAATCAGTGCGATTTAGAGATTAAAAGACTAGAAGCCAATGCTGAAGCCGAAGAACTTGAAAAGATAGCTGAAGTGTTTAAAAGCACAACCAAATCAGAACTACCAGAAGGTTTAGTGTTAACAACCGTTAAAGAATCGATAGAAAAATCAAAAGAAAACAAGTAAAAGAGTAGATAGATGGAATACTCAGATATCGGATCGTCGCTAGGTAAAACCGTATATACTGTTGTAATAAAAACAAATGTATATATCCAAAATTTCTTTACAGAAAATCAAAATTTAGATACTTTTCAAAATTTGATTAGTGGCACTGGTAAAGTCATAGCGGCATATCTTACGCTGTGGATAATGATAGAGGGCTATAAAATTCTCTGGGGTGGGTCAAATAAAAATATACAAAGTTTTTACTATGACGCACTACTTAAGTTTATATTTATAGCCTTCGCATTATTTGCGACCGAGTGGATATCGCTAGTTGCCGGAAGTCTTGAAGCGATAAAGAGCTATGCGATATCCGCCTTTGGTGATAAGGGCGGTAGCCTGTGGGAAAATATCGCACTATGGGGTGCATATTGTGGTGATTTTATGGATACAATCATTAAACAAGACTGGTTCATAAAAAAGACTTACACCGCAATGCCTATAGTTTTGGGTATATTGTCCTTTATAGGATTTGTGCTTGCTGCCGTGCCGCTTTTAAGAGTGCTTATCGTAAATGTTTTAGCCTTTATGCTGCTTATGATATTTGCGCCAGTTGCCTTTTACTTCCTTATATTCGGCGTTACAAAGAGTGCGTTTGCTAAATGTCTTGAGATCTTGATAGCAAATATTTTGATGAGAGTATTTGTCTATATTTTCTCATCCCTTATAATAAGCTTTGTTTTTGAAGTTTTAGGTAAGGAAAAGCAATTTTTGCTTTACATGTATCACATACCATTTTTATCGGTCTTTTACGGTATCTTGGTAAGTATCATCACTAATATGGCTGTAGATTTAGCCAAAAGTCTCTCAAGTGCATCGATAGACGGCATATCGCGCACTTCATTCGGTGCGTCTATGGGATTTAGTGGTGCCGCTACAAATACCGTATATGACAGAAAGATTTTAAAAACATTACAAATTTTACAAAGGCAAAGGACATAATATATGGATAAAATTCTCATATTGTTGATTATAGGTTTGCTTTTCGGCGGTTGTGTAAAAACAGCCGAACAAACCAAACTTAAAGGTTGGAATGATCTGGACGGGACGAATTTCGAAGCTATAAATTCAAACCAAAATCAAGATATAAAAATAGTTAAGTCAAGGCAGACAGGTGAAAACTAAAAACAATAAAATCGACGAGCTGGTATCAAACAACCCCGATACGGTCGCTATCACATATGAGGCTAGCACTAGATATCTTATAGAAAAGAGCAACAAACGAGCTTGGACGATAACCTTTATATCTATAATCGTAACGGTTATCGTGCTTTTGTTTCATATATTTCGCCCGCTTACAGATACGCAGCCTTACGTCATCAGGGTCAATGACACGACCGGCATAGTAGATGTGCTATCGGTGCTGGATGAAAAGGCGATACCAAGAAGCGAAGCTTTGGATAAATACTTTGTCGCCCAATATCTTAAAGCTAGGGAGGGCTATTTTTTTGATATATTGCAAAAAGATTATGAGCTGGTGCAGATGATGAGTGTGCCGGATGTAGCCAAGAGATATGTAGCCGAATACGAAGGCGAAAACGCGAGGCATTTGGTGCTAAAAGACAACTATGAGATAGATATACAAATCGTAAGTATCACGCTAGAAAATAGTGCGGGATCAAATCATGCAAGAGTTCGCTTTAATCAAAACACCAGAACCAAACCAAGCGGCACCGTCGCCGAGAAAAAGGCAAAAATAGCGACTATTTCGTATGATTATGAGCCAAATACTCATAAAAAAGAGAGCGAGCGCCTAAAAAATCCGCTTGGGTTTAAAGTGGCGACATATAGAATCGACGATGAAATTTTAAGGTAATTTAAACAAGGAATTTATTTTGAAAAAACTTATTATTTTTTTATTAGCACTGTTCTTGTGCTCAAATTTATGGGCTTTAGACACTCCAAAACTATCTAAATTCGATAAGCGAATCACACATGCGTTATATAATGCGGACGATGTTGTGCTTGTCAAATGCAAAGACGGCTTTGTAAGCGTTATAGAATTTGATATAGATGAACGAGTGATAAATATAGCAACCGGATTTAACGACGGTTGGGAGGTAATCGACAAAGAAAACTTCTTATTTGTAAAGCCGAAAGCTTATGTAGTTAAGACAAACGAACAAAGTTTGATAGATGAAGACGGTAAAAAGATCGATTTAGGAGGACAAAGCGTTATCCAGCCCGATAATGAAAACTGGCGAACAAACCTAATAGTTACGACAAACAAAAACAAAATTTATACATTTGATTTGATACTCACGGATGAAAAAGATGTAAATTATAAACTTACATTTAACTATACTACGCCGAAACAACAAGCTAAAAAAGCTAGGGATGAAAAAGCTTTGGCTGAAAAAATCGCCAAAGAAGAAGCGGAGTTTAAAACGGAACTGGACAGAAACAATATTCCACGAAACTGGGATTTTGTAATGCACGTAAATAAAGACAGCGAGACGATCGCGCCCGATTTTGCATATGATGACGGCGTTTTTACGTATTTGGGATTTAAATCGACCAAAACGATTCCTAGCGTATTTTTATACGATGAGACAAACAAGGAGAGTATCCTTAACACTCATCTTAAAAAAGACGGAAAATTTGATGTCGTCGTAATCCACAAAACCGCCGGTAAAATTTTGTTAAGAAGCGGAGATAAATTAGTTGGAATTTTAAATCAAGGGTATGCTAAAAATCCGCTTGATAAAACATATACGACAAATCGTCAAAATATAAAAAGGGAAATTATAGAATGAGCGAAAATAATCAAGATTTGAAAAATGACGAATACATAAAACAAGAATCACCGGAAATCGAACAAACTCCAAATAATAAGCTAAAAGCACTTTTGGTTTTATCTTTAGCGGCAATCGTTTTAGTTTTTTCTTTGATTAGCTTTTTGGGAAATAAAAGAACCAAATCACAGCCCGAACAAACCGTAAAAGAAATTCAAACCGATACAAAAGTGAGTAATAAAAATTTCGGAGAGGCTAGCAGAGATAAGCCTAGACAACTTCAAAACGAAGTCGATTTAACGCCTCAAATTCCGGTTGAGCAAAAGATTAATGAAGTGCCCAAAAAACCTATTTTTAAGCCGAAGGTATATAAAAGCAGCGGATCGCTTTTGGTTGACTCAAACGGTGCAAAAAATAATAACGTGCAAAAGCAAGATAGAGCCGAAAATCGCACACCAATAAACCAAACCAAAGAAGATGCGGAATTTGACGACGGCGCTTTTATCGCAAAAGCCGCCAGCAAATCAAAATACAATCCAAGTTTATTGCTTCCAAAGGGCACTTATATAGGTTGCTCGCTTAATACAAGACTTGTTTCTATGATAAGCGGAAGTGTAGTTTGCACAATCAGCGAAGATGTTTATAGCAGTGACGGCGTAACACTGCTTATAGAAAAAGGCAGTAAAGTCTATGGAAGCTTTAAAAGCGGGCAAATGAACGACGGAATGAATAGAATTTTTGTCGCTTGGCACGAAATACGCACTCCGAATAATATAAATATACCCGTCTCAAGCGGCGCAAGCGATGAGCTTGGCGGAAGCGGAATGCCCGGATATGTAGATCATCAATGGCTAACGCGATTTGGTTCTGCTATTTTGCTATCGATAGTAGATGACGCGTTGAACTATGTCGCAAACGGCAAGCGAGACAACTCATATGATTATACTGAAAATAGCCGCGAAGCAACGCAGCAAATGGCAAATACCGCCCTTGAAGAATTTATCAAAATTAAGCCTGTTTTATATATAAATCAAGGCGATATTGTGGGAATTTTGGTTAATCGAGATATTGATTTTAGTAGGGTTTATAAACTGAAAATATCGGAAAAAGAGTAATGGCAAAGATTTTAAAATCCGAGATGCTAGATATTTATGTGAGAAAATATTTTGGCGAATTTTTAGACGATGACAATATAAATGAAATCGCCTATAATGGCGGAAATTTAATCTGGACGGAAGATATAAACGGCAATTGGGAAAGTCATGAAAGCATATTGAATTTTGACGAAGCTTTGGCTTTTGCAAATACAAGCGCCGTATATAAAAATGACACTATAAGCGAGCAAAAGCCCATTCTTTCTTGCATACTCTCAACCGGAGAGAGAGTTCAGATCGTCATACCGAACGCAACTAAAGAAGGGTATATATCTATCACGATTAGAAAGCCCAGCAAAGCCCAATATGACATAGAGGACTATATAAAAAACGGCTCAATAGACGCCGAATTCGCACAAATGCTAAAAAGCGCCATTCAAAATGGCAAAAATATAATAATTTGCGGCGAAACCGGTAGCGGAAAAACTACGTTTATGAAAACGCTTATTGACTTTATACCGCTTGACGAGCGCATTGTTACAATCGAAGATGTCGAGGAGATAAAGTTTTACAAACACAAGAATTTCGTGCAACTTTTCTACCCGAGCGAAGCAAAATCAAGCGACGCCGTAAATGCGACGAGCCTACTAAAATCTTGTCTAAGGATGAAACCTAGTAGAATTTTACTAGCCGAAGTGCGCGGCGGTGAGACTTATGACTTTTTAAACGTTATTTCGAGCGGTCATAATGGAAGTATGACGAGCTGCCATGCAGGAAGTGTGAAATCAACAGTTGATCGTCTCGTAATGATGTCTATGCAAAACGATCAAGCCAAAGTGCTTGGCAAAGACATGCTTTTAGATATCATAAAAAATACGATTGATTGCATAATAGTTTTTCGCAGGCAGGGCGGAAAAAGACTAGTAACCGAGTATCAAAACGGCGAAAAACGATATATCAGAAAAGATGATGGAAAATTTTATGAAATATAAGGATAAAAAT
>JAJQAF010000126.1 GCA_021203945.1 Campylobacter sp. | reverse complement strand
TTAAATTTGAAAGAAAAAAGTAATTTATGCTTAAACGTAAATGCTCGCATTGCATGCTTGAGTTTGATGAAAATGCGATGATAATCGATGAAAAAGGGTTTAAATTTTGTTGCTCTGGATGCAAAAACGTCTATGAAATTTTACACTCAAGCGGACTTGGCGAGTTTTATGAGAGACTCGGCAAAAACACTCTTACGCCCGTAGATAAAAGAAGCTATGAAAATTTAGACGAAAGATATGCGGGTTTTATCAAAAAAGAGGGCGAATTTAGTAAAATTTCGCTCGTCGTGGAGGGAATACGTTGCTCGGCTTGCGTGGGGCTTATAGAAAAAATACTATTTAATACAGACGGCATTTTAGAAGTAAATTTCAATGTTGCCAACGATAAGCTAATCGTTATTTGGGATGAGACGCAAACGAATTTGGGCGAAATTTTACGCCGTCTGGGCTCGGTAGGATACGATGCGCATCCTTACGACGTAAGCCGCCAAGAGGACGAATTAGCCGCAAAAAGACGGGAATTTTACGTTAAGCTTTTGGTCGGTATCTTTTGCACGATGAATATTATGTGGCTTGCCGTGGCGCAGTATAGCGGCTATTTTAGTGGTATCCGAGCCGATATAAAGGCAATCTTAAATTTTGCCGAGTTCGTGCTCGCTACGCCCGTTTTGTTTTACACGGGCGGTGCATTTTTTGCAGGTGCTAAAATAGCCGTCAAAAACGGAGCCGCTAATATGGATTTGCTCGTAGCCACAGGAGCTTCTTCGGCGTATATTTACTCGGTATATGCGATGTTTTCGCGAAAAGGCGAGACGTATTTCGACTCGGTTGCGATGATAATTACGTTCGTTTTTATCGGTAAATTTTTAGAAATTTTGAGCAAAAAGCGCGCCGCGGATACGATTGACGGACTAAACTATATGCTGCTTGGCGAAGTTAGCGTTATAAAAGAGAGCAAAATTTTGCAAAAAAGCCCTCACGAGATAAATATCGGTGATAAAATCGTGCTTCAAGCGGGGCAAAGAGCGCTCATAGACGGCATAATGCTTGATGGCGAGGGCAGCTTTGACACTTCTTGTATAAGCGGAGAGAGCATGCCTATCGATTTGATCGTGGGAGATGAGGTAAAAAGCGGGACAATATGCCTTGACGGACGCGTTATTTACGAGGCCGGAGCAAGCTTTGAGAACTCTTTTTTAAACAAGATCATCAACCTTTTACAAAATGCAAGTCTAAAAAAACCTCACATAGAAGGCATAGCAAATAAAATTTCATCTAAATTCTCGCTCGTTATCATTGCTTTGGCGCTGATTACTTTCGGATTTTGGTATATGAAATTTAACTTTGAAGCGGCGCTTATAACGGCGATTTCGGTCATCGTCATAGCTTGTCCGTGTGCGCTAGCTTTGGCAACACCCGTCAGCACTCTTGTCGCACTCGGCGTGGGACTAAAAAACAGAGTCGTTTTTAAAGAGGCTAGAATGATAGAAAGTCTGGCAAAATGCGATACCGTCGTATTTGATAAGACAGGAACGCTTAGCAAGGCAAGGCTTTGCGTGGATAAATTTATAAATTTTAAAGAGCTGAATTTAGACGCTATTTACTCCCTAGCCGCTTCCTCAAAACATCCCGTAAGCATAGCTGTGGCAAAATTTTTAGCGGACGAGGGTGCAAAAACGATACCCGTAAATTCAGTTAGAGAGATTGCCGCAAGGGGAATAACCGCCAAAATGGACGGTAAAATTTTACTAGCCGGAAGTCGAAAATTTATGCTTGAGCAGGAGATAAAAGTTGCGGGCGAGATTGATGAGAAGAGCGTATATTTTGTGGCTTTTGACGGTGAGCTTGTAGCAAAATTCGAGCTTAGCGACGCCATAAAAGACGATGCGAAAGAGTGTTTAAACGAGCTAAAACGGATGGGACTTAAAATCTATATGCTAACCGGGGACAACGAAAACACGGCAAAAAGCGTTGCAAAAACGCTTGATATTTTAAATTTTGAGGCTTCTTGTCTGCCTGAACAAAAGGCTAAATTTATTCACAGGCTACAAAAAAACGGCTCTAAAGTGATTATGGTCGGAGACGGACTAAACGATACTTTGGCGCTTAGCTATGCAAATATAGCCGTTTGTATGGGCGGCGGAGCGGATGCAAGCTTGGAAAAAAGCGATGTAATTTTGCTTGACGATAGCTTAAAAAGCTTTGTAAGCGGCGTAAAAATAGCGCGTTACACACTTCGAACGATAAAGCAAAATTTAGCCTTTTCGATTTTTTATAATTTGCTCACGATCCCGCTTGCGGCGACGGGCTATATAATCCCGTTGTTTGCGGCTATTTCTATGTCTTTTAGCTCGGTTATCGTGGTCTTAAATTCGCTAAGCGTGAGGGCAAAATTTAAGGATAAAAAATGAACACAGCGACACTTGCCTTGATGATATTTTTATCCGTTTTGATGGGGGCTTTTGGGCTATTTGGTTTGATTTGGGCGATAAAAAATAACCAATTTGAAGACTATCGTAAATTTTTAGACGGGACGAAATTCGACGACGAAGACGCGCTAAACGACGCATATGAGCTTGAAATTCGCAAAAAAGAGGCTCAAAAACGCGCTAGGCAGAACGAGCCTTAAATTTTATCCCGTCAATCAAGCTTTGAGTATCGTCGGCTCTCCAAATAGCTTATTTGCCTCCTCTATCGTAGCTTTTTGCCTTAACTTTTCAAGCTCTTGAGGCGATTTTTGGGAGTTAAAATTTATATTAGAACCTATGTCGGCGTATTGATTTGAAATTTCGTTCGTCTTTGGCTTTTCTGATTTTTGGGCGACGACGACGTTTGCGGTTAGGCTTTGAAATTCATCGTCAATATAGCTATGATCGTTTTTTTGCTGCGAGCTTTGCGCGGTTTGAGCGTAATTTTGGCTTATTTGCTCTTGTATTTGCGAAATTTTTGCCGCATTGTCTTGCGGAAGTTGCTTTTCCTCCTCTTTTTTTGCGTTGATTATTTTTGCGTCGTTGCCGAAAAGCGAGTGTAAAATTTCGATTATTACCTTCCAATGTTTGCGGAAAAATACGAGTTTATCATCACTTGCATTTACCGCCAGGCTTAATTGGTTATCTTTAAAATCCACAAATTCTACGTGTTCTTTGAAAAATTCTCCAAGCGTATAATCTCTATCGTAGATTCGGCTTACGAAGCGCTCATACGGAGTTTGAGGCTTTGGACTTTGCTCGTATGTTTGTTGCGAGCTTGTCGCGATGGAGGCATTTTGCTGCGATGTTTGTGTGTGTTGGACGGATTCTATGACCTCGTCGATACTCTTTAAATTTAGCGCCTCCACCATCATAAAGAGCATTATCGCGATTATAAATCCGTTATCGCTTGAGATGCTCAGCATATTTTTCGCTTGAGCTAAAATTCTAAAAAATCTCTCGTAAATAAGTAGTGAAAATTTCGGGTCATTGTCAATAAATTTTTGTTTTAAATTTGCTATAAGCTCGTCTATAACCATCTCCGGCTCATAAATTTCAAGCTCGCTTATAAGCGCTCTTAAAGCTTCTTTATCGCCAAACATTACGAGATTTAAAATTTGCTCTATTCTGCTTGGATCAAGTAGTCCTAGCATCGTTGCTACCGAGCTTTGCGTGATATTATTCTCGCTGTAAATTATCGCTTGATCAAGTAGCGTCAAGGTATCGCGCAACGAGCCTGAGCCGCTACGAGCGAGAATTTCTAAAGCTTCGCGCTCATAGCGGGTTTCTTCTTTGCTTAGTATAAACTCAAGGTGTTTGACGATATTGCTTTTGCTTATTTGCTTAAAGCGAAAGTGCTGCGTGCGCGAAAGCACGGTTGCCGGAAGCTTTAACGGATCTGTCGTCGCAAGGATAAATTTTACGTAATTCGGCGGCTCTTCAAGCGTTTTTAAAAGAGCGTTAAACGCCTCTTTCGTCAGCATATGCACTTCGTCGATTATGAAAATTTTATAGCGTGCCATTGCGGGATTGTATTTGGTCTGTTCGATTAACTCGCGTATATCGTCGATTTTACGGTGACTGGCCGCATCCATTTCTATTATGTCCATATGGCGCGATTCGTTTGCCATGATACATTGAGGGCAGATTTCGCAAGGTCTAGCCGTAGGTCCGTGTTCACAAACTAAAGCTTTTGAGAAAATCCTAGCGCTTGAAGTTTTACCGCTTCCGCGAAGCCCGGAAAATAGATACGCGTGGCTTATGCGACCCTCTTGCAGCGCGTGAGTCAGACTTTTGCTGACGGCTTCTTGCCCGATCAGCTCATCGAAATTTTTTGGTCTATATTTAAGTGCGAGTGCTTGCAAGACGTTTTCCTTTAGCAGATTAGATTTTTGGATTTTACTAAAAAATGGATAAATTTTTGATATAATGGGCGAAAATTTTAAAGGAATAAACGTATGAAAAGCTTGATTTTAGCCGCTTTAATAACGATAACGGCGCTTAGCTTTATCGGCTGCGAACGCAACGATTATCAACATCCGCTTCACCGTTCTACAAAATCAAAGTAAAATTTTAACGAAATTTTGAGGGAAAACCCTCAAAATTTAGCAAGAAAAACAAGTCTTAAACTCATATGCCGTAGGTCGCGCCTCGTAAGGCCAAACTTGGGTTTCAAATTTAAAATGCTGATAGGTATCTATCAAAACGTCGCTCATTACGGGTTTTAAATATTCATTGTCGCGGATTAGGGCTTCAAGACTGCCTCTAAGCGTATGAGGAAGTTGCTCGATACCTTTTTGTCGGATTTCGTCTAACGTTAGAATAAATAAATTTTCATCCATAGGACCGACAGGCTCAAATTTATTTTTCACTCCGTCAAGTCCCGCCATAAGCATCGCCGCAAACGCTAAATACGGGCAAGCCGTGCTATCGGGGAAACGCATCTCGGCACGAACGGAGTTTTCGCCCGAACCGTAAGGGATTCTTATTGAAGCCGAACGGTTTTGGCTTGAATACGTTAGAATTGACGGCGCTTCAAAACCTGGAATCAGGCGCTTATAGCTGTTTGTGCTTGGATTTGTAAAGGCTGCGACGCTTCTGGCGTGTTTTAAAATTCCGCCGATATACCAGCGTGCAAAATCGCTTAAATTCGCGTAATTTCCCTCTTTGTAGAATAAATTTTTGCCGTCTTTCCAAACGGATTGATGCACGTGCATTCCGCTTCCGTTGTCGCCGTAGAGCGGTTTTGGCATAAACGTAGCCGTTTTTCCGTTTAAGTGCGCGACCATTTTGACGACGTATTTATAGATTTGAACGTTATCGGCGGCTTCCACTAGAGTGCTAAATTTTACGCCTATCTCGCCTTGACCTTGAGCTACTTCGTGATGTCCTAAAAATACTTCAAGCCCGACTTGCTCTAAAACCTGCATCATTTCGGCTCTTAAATCAACCATACTGTCGATAGGTTGCGTCATCAAATACCCGCCTTTTTTGCGCGGACGATGACCCGTGTTGTAGCTGTCTTTGAAGTCTCTATCGTCGTTCCATTCGCCCTCTTCGGTATCGACCTCATACATCGCGCAATTTGGACGATCTACTATTTTAACGTTGTCAAATATGAAAAATTCATTCTCGGGCCCAAAATACGCCGTATCGCCAAGCCCGCTTTGCTTAACGTAAGCCATCGCTTTTTTTGCGATCGAACGCGGGCATTTTTCATAAATTTTGCCTTTGTAAATATCGTAAATATCACAAAATACGACGATCGTAATATCAGCCGTGAAAGGGTCTAAAAATGCGGTTTCCGCCTCAGGTTTCATTAACATATCGGATTTATCTATGGGCTGCCAGCCGCCGATAGAGCTCCCGTCCATAGGTATGCCGTTTATAAAATTTTCCTTTGTAACGAATTTTACGTTATAACTTATACTATGCCAACTACCGTTTAGATCCGTAAATCTAAAATCTACGAATTTCACTTCGTTTTCTTTGCAAAATTCAAAAAAATGATCAATGCTTTTTACGAATTTCCCCATGTTTATCTCCTTTGTCTAGGGTTTTTATTTTTTAATTTTTGTATTGTATCATAA
>JAJQAF010000305.1 GCA_021203945.1 Campylobacter sp. | reverse complement strand
TCCTCGTCTTATAAGAAATCTTTACAACTACATACAATGATCAAATTTAAAGCCCATTTTGGGCTTTAAATTTTAAATTCTCAATGTCGCCACCTTTTCAAATATCTCCTTATCGCTAAGTTCGCCGTGCGTATCAAAGGAGTAGGCTTCACCGCAAAAACAAGCCTTATAGCCTGTTATCTCGCCAAAAATCGGCAAAGTTTTTGTTTGCTCAAAGTGAAGTTTAACAACCTTGCCTATTATCTCCAATCGTTCCTGCAAACTCTTAAAGCAAAGCTCATCAACTATGGGTTTTAATCCGATATATCGGTATCCCTGAGCCACAGACAGAACGTGTATAGGCTCGGACGTGTGCTTAAAATTAGTATCGATGTAGATGTAGGCGTTGGCTAATTTACGTCTTTCGTCGTTTAGGGTAAGTGCGTCTTGCAACTCGTGCGTAATGTCCAGCTTATATAGCCTTGCAAGAGCAAATATAAGCGTTTGCGAGCTATGGCACCAATCAAAATGCCCGCGCTGTAAAAAATCAGCCAAATCGGTTGCTAAATTTAGACGATAAAGCCCCATTGCGAAATTTCGCTCTCTTACGTAACCTAGCTGTTTGCTTAGCTTTGCGATGTCCGCTTGAGATACAAGATGTTTAATTTTCTCAAATACCATTGTATTATCCTTTAAGTTTTATTATCGCCGATACATTTTTTGCGATATGGAAATTTTAACGAGATTCTTGGACAAAAAACTGTCTAATGTTTTATTTTTCGGAGCAAAAACGTAAAAGAGTTAAAAATAAAGACGAATATAAAAAAGTTACTCGCCTATCTCCCCAAAATACTCTTTGATCTCATCTCTTATAGTGTCTGCCAACTCTTTCGGCTCAAGCACCTTTATAAACGGTATGTAGTAATATATAAGCGGTTTTATCTCCATCATATTTGTATATTCTATCTCTATCTCGACCGAGCCGTCATTGTCTTTGCCCGTTATGCTTTGTTTTGCGTATGGCTTTCGCTCGAAATATTTAGTTATTTGCGGGGCTAAAAGCAAACGGGCGATTTGCGGCTTATTAAGGTTAAACCAAACGGAATTCGCGTTTCTTATCCGCTCTTCAAGCGTGTTCGGCACTTCAAATTTATCGTCTAAAATTTTAATCTCTTTTATGCTTTTTAGATGAAATTTCTTAAACGTATCGTTCTTTTTGCTATCTAGCAAAAGCAGATACCAAAAGCCGTCGAATAACGCAAGTTTGATCGGTTTGACCCTAAATTTATAGCCGTTATATTCACACTCTATCTGTATTTTTTCCTTGATCGCGTCTTCAAGGATTTGAAAATTCCTTAGATCGTTTGCGCCGAGTTTTTCATTGTTTATGTTAATTAATATCGGATGATTTAGCTGTTGGGAAATTTTCGTTAGCAAAACGTGAGCTTTTTGGTAGAAATTTGCGCCCATATTTTTTGAGACGTTGTCAAGTATATTTATGACTATTCTTTCGTCTTGATTTAAGTTGTCGTCTATCTTGCTCTCGTCTATACGCCACATTCTGCCGTTTCTGACCGCACCGTATTTGCTAAGCACTTCATGAAGATCGCGTTGCACCGTTTTTGTGCTGACGCTTAAAATTTCGGCAAGTTCTTTTATGCCGTAAGCCCTATCTTTAAGCATATTGTAGAGTAAATTTACTCTCTCGTATTTTGAGTTTTCGCTCTCGTTTTTTATTTTGTCCATATCGTTTCCTTGTTTTTTTGGATTTTGTTTGCGGCAAGTTTGAGTGTCGTAAAACAAACTTGCCGATGCCCGGCTTATTTTTTGATATATTTTTCTATGTTGTTGTTTATTTCGTCTATAAAGGTTTCATATTTTTTTATTATCTTAATAATTTCTGCGGCAAATTTTTCAGGATCTAAGCCCTGCACAATCTCTTTGGCAAGATCCATATCTAATTGCCTACCATCAATATTTAGCCATTTCCACCATATATTCCATTCGGTAGTGTTAAATTTTTCTCCGTTATAGCTTTTTAATTCATCGAATTTTTTACAATTATCTATAATATTTTGTTCAGTTTTTCTAAAACCCCAACATACATTTTTTAATTCATGAGTTTCTATTTCCACCGTAAAGAGAAAATAGTCATCTTGATTTTTTTCATCTAACTCTTTTTTATAAACAAATAATAATATATTCCAAGAATTGCCAATCTTTGGTTCGTTTAAGCCAATGACCCAAGTATCATTAAATTTTTCATTTTTTTCTAGAATTTCCTTAACCCTTTTCATAAACTCGTCAATGATTTTCTTTCTTGCCGCCGTTAAATTCTCACTTATCTGGGTCGCTAAAATATAATTCTTAGCTATATCATCTACATACATTTTATCCCTTTGTAAATTTTGATTTTTATTTGTTATTTGATCTACTACGTTCTTATAGTGCTTTATAAATACCGACAGATCGGTTATGTTTGCGATCTCTTTTTCGCACTCCTCAAGCCATTTTGCTATCTCTTTATCGTAAGTGATGTTTTTATAGCTTACCTTAAAATCGCCTTTTTTAAGTGCGGTATTATCATCGCAAAATTCATATTCGCCACTGCTATATTCGGACAAATCGCGCTTAAAAGGGCTTAGATACAAAACATATATATCATCGCCTTGACATCCAAATTCGTCTTTTACGCTATCTATATAGCGCTCTATTTGCCTATCTTGATCGCCGGCATAAATTTTATTTTCTATGATGATATGCTTGCTCTCGTCAGTTATGAAAATGTCTATATTGTTATGCTCTCTATCAACCTTTGCGCTCTTGCAATCAAGCCCGAAATCCTCAATGCCGACAACTTCTATAAATTTACTTAAAAACAGCTCGTCTTGGCAGTGCCCAGAATCCGGGTCTAATAATGAATGCAAAAACTTAGAGTGCAATCTCACCTCATCGCTTGCGCCTAAAAACGTCGTAAAGATATTGTAATCATGTAATCCGCGCTTGCGCCTTTCGCGCTCTTTTGCTTCGTATTCTTTTAGCTTTTCGCTAAATTCTTTAAAGAAATTTTCTATTTCGCTCATATCTACTCCTTGTTTAAATTTAATTATACCGCTTCATCTCTTTAAACGCTTCTTAACTTCTCAAAAATCCTAACCATCGCAAGCGTGTCAAGTCCGCAGTATTTTAGTAAATTTTGCCTGACGCGCGCGATCTCCTTTTTATCCGTTAAATTTACTATGTTTGCATATTCGTTGCTAGCCATACCGCCGTTATTTATCTCAAGCGCTTTGTAACTTAGCTCCTTATCGTTTGGGAAAAGCGCGGGCAAAACGGACTTTATAGAAAAGCTTCCGTGAAAATTTTTATCGTAATAACCAAGCGAACGAAACGGAACGATCAAATCTATAAATCGATCGTTTAGCGCCGAAAGCTCATCTTTAAATTCGGGCACAAACGCCGCAAGCTCGCTGATCCTGCTCTTTTCAAAACTCATATTGTAAGCTATTACGGAGCCTTGTTTCGTGATATTTTTTAGCATACTTTTGACTAAATTTTCCCTTGGATCGCTCACACCGTCGCCCAAAAACTCAAAATGCTCCAAACGTCCGTCCTCGTGCAGGATATGAAGAGAGTATTGAAACGGCACCTGCGCGTAGGGTCTTTGGCGATCAAACCTTGGCACTGCGTCCGCAAAGGTCTCAAAGTCAAAGAAATTTATAGGAAAGCGCACTTTTGAGATGAAGTCTTTTATCGCGGCTTTGTCGATATAAGGCTCCTCTCCTACGCTTACTTGAAGCGTTTGAGTTTGATTTAAATTTATATTGCTTTTTAAAATGTCCTCATAGCTTACGATACCGCCGTGATACAATTCGTAAGCTTTAGCTTTATTGATACGATATAAATTTAATACGCAAAATTCAGGCACATCTTTAAAACAATA
The DNA here is from genome assembly GCA_021203945.1 of Campylobacter sp. Taxonomy (GTDB): domain Bacteria; phylum Campylobacterota; class Campylobacteria; order Campylobacterales; family Campylobacteraceae; genus Campylobacter_A. Next base: position 2,144 of record JAJQAF010000305.1, on the reverse strand, counting down.
CTGCGAAAAACCGCACCAAAAAGGCTCATGGCACTGCGTGCCTATTTTGACCTTCGGCTCCTCTTTCGTTAGCATTAAATTTAAATCATCTAAATTTTGCTTCACTTCGCTTTGTTTGCCAAGCACCTGCTCGGTTACGTCCTCTACGCAAAACAACTCTTTTAAATTCAGCTCCCCGTCTCTTTCATATGAGTTGTTTATATGCATTATACAGGCTTTTTCAAGCGGTAAAACCGAGCTTATACAATACCACTGCACGCTTATGTCGTCTAAGTGATAATCCTTAACGCTAGTGCTTGATTTTACTTCGTAAATTTCATATCCGTCGCCGTTTTTAACCAAAATATCAGCCATAGCGAATACGCCGTTTGCCATAAACGTAGCTTCATATATTATCTGCGTTCCCGCTTTTATAAGCTCGCTTGTCTTTTTTGCCATTTTTGCGAAGTCGCCCTCGTCAAATTCTATCTCCATGCCGCCGCCGAAATACTCTTTTGCGAGTTTCCCCACTTCGTTGCCTATATTAAATTTAGTATCGTCAATGTCTTTATTTTCAAGCTCGCGCCTAAATTTATAAAGCCAAAGAGATTTTGGGCATTGAAGTCCTTTGGTATATTGTGATTTAGATAGCATATCCCGTCCTTTATCGTTTGTGTAATTATATCAATTAAACAAGACAATAAAATGGCTATTTTCTTATCACGGTATAAAAACATAAGCATTAACATAAGCCCGATGCACGACGGCAAACGGTTTGAGCGAGTATTTTAAATAGGAAGGCGTTTGCTTAAGCATTAAAATTCTTAGCTAAAGACTTAATAAAATAAAATTTTAATACTTGCATTAGTATAATACGTAAATCCATTAAATTATTGTTTAGAAAGGAAATTAAATGCCGGTAAAACAAGAAAGGCGAGATTTTATAGGTCTCGCATTCGGCGCGGTTGCCGCAATAGGTGGCGCTATATCGCTAGTTGCCGTTAAAAAGACTTGGGATCCGCTTCCAAGTGTAAAAGCGGCGGGATTTACGACTGTAGATCTTAGCCCGATAAAAGACGGTGAGATGAGACAGGTTGAATGGCGTAAAAAGCCGATATTCATCTTAAAAAAGAGTGCCGATATGATTAAAAACGATAAACGCGACGTAGTCGTAGGAGACGCGCATTATATCGTTGTTATCGGGCTTTGCACGCATCTTGGCTGCATACCCGAATACAAAACCGGCAAACAAGAATTCGTATGCGCCTGTCACGCCGGCGTATTTAATATAGACGGCATCCAAACCTACGGACCGCCGCCCCGCCCGCTAGACATTCCTCCGTTTAAGATCGAAGGCACGAAGTTGGTTTTGGGCGAAACTAGCCCCGAATACGAAAAACTCGTATCAAAAGCATAGGAGGAAACAATGGCGCAAATTCATAAATCAAGCGGCGTTATAGATTGGCTGGATCAACGTTTAGCTTTTACCAAACTAATGAAGGTATTGGTTAGCGAATACTGGATACCTAAAAATATAAATTTTCTTTGGGCTATGGGTGTCATACTCACAACGCTTTTTATATTGCTTTTAGTTACCGGCTTTTTGCTTATGATGTATTACAAACCCGACGTAAATTTAGCCTTTGATAGCGTAAATTACACTATTATGCAAGAGGTTGAATACGGCTGGCTTTGGCGAAATATTCACGCCGTTTCGGCATCGGTTATATTTTTGATAATGTATATTCACTTATTAACCGGGCTTTATTACGGCTCATATAAAAAAGGTCGCGAAATAATTTGGATAAGCGGAATGGTGCTTTTCATATGTTTTTCCGCCGAGGCCTTCAGCGGATATATGCTACCTTGGGGACAGATGAGTTATTGGGCGGCGACGGTCATCACTCAACTCTTCGGCGGCGTGCCGGTCATCGGCGATGCGTTAGTTGAATGGATAAGAGGAGATTACGCGGTCGGAGATTCTACGCTTAATAGATTTTTTATGCTACACGTATGTTTATTGCCGCTTATAACGATCGTAGTTTTGGTTATCCATTTTTACTCTCTTCGCGTTCCTCACGTAAATAACGAAACAAGCGAAGAAATAGACGTTGAACTGGAAGCAAACGAGTATCTAAACGGCGATCGCGCTAAAGCTAAAGTCA